>NZ_RAWR01000302.1:0-9753 GCF_003986945.1 Corallococcus sp. AB018
TCCCCACCCCGGACGCCCCCGGCGCCGCGATGAGCGCCGAGGCTCCCCTGCTCCAGTCCCAATTGGAGCGACTGGCGCGCCAGCTCACGGTGCTCCACACCGCAGCCGTCCGCCGCCTGGAGGCGCCCCCTCAGCCATCCAAGATTAACGAGCCTTAGCAGAACAGTCTGAATAGACTGCGGGACTCCCTCTTGGTGTCTGGAGTCCCCATGTCCCCCTGGTTGTCCCGCGTCCCCCTTCAGGGTCTGCTGCTGGCCGCCTCCACCCTCCTGCCGCCCGCTGCGAGCGCGGCGAACGAGACCGTGCGGGTGTGGCTGACGACGTCGTCCGGCAGCACGCTGTCGAAGAAGCTCAACGCCGAGGCGAACAAGGCGTTCGGTCCGGAGACGGGCAGCGCGACGGCCATCGACGTGAACGAAGGCGTGACGTACCAGACGCTCGATGGGTTCGGCGGCGCGCTGACGGATTCGTCCGCGTGGCTCATCTTCAACTCGCCGCAGCGCACGGCCATCATGAACGACCTGTTCAGCGTGACCGCGGGCGCGGGCCAGAGCGCCATCCGTCTGCCCATGGGCGCGTCCGACTTCGCGCGCAACAACTACACCTACGACGACACCTGCTGCGATTTGAACGACTTCTCCGTGGGCCACGACACGGCGTACATCCTGCCGCTCTTGAAGCAGGCGCGCGCCATCAACCCGGAGGTGAAGATCTTCGCGCTGCCGTGGAGCGCGCCCGCGTGGATGAAGTTCAACAACTCGCTCACCGGCGGCGGCTACCTGCGCAACGACCTGTACGGCACCTACGCCAACTACTTCGTGCGCTTCGTGCAGGCCTACCAGACGAACGGCGTGCCCATCCACGCGCTGAGCCTCCAGAACGAGCCGCACAACGCCAACGGCGGCTACGCGACCATGCAGATGGAGTCCAACGACCAGTCCATCTTCGCCGCGCAGCACCTGCGCCCCGCGCTCAACGCCGCGGGCTTCAACGGCGTGAAGGTGCTGGCGTGGGACCACAACTGGCACGACGGCACGGGCCCCGCGGGCTACCCGCATGAGGTGATGGCCTACAACGGCGGTCAGGCGCAGAGCGCCGTCGCGGGCGTGGCGTACCACTGCTACGAGAGCCCGGAGGGCAGCTACAGCGTCCAGTCCGCCTTCCACGACGCGTACCCCGCCAAGGAGGTGCACTTCACCGAGTGCACCGGCGGCTTCTGGGCCACCAACGCCGCGGCGAACCTGGAGTGGGCGCTGCAGAACAACCTCTTCGGGCCGCTGCGCCACTGGTCGCGCACGTCCTTCTACTGGAACCTGGCGTTGGATCCGAACCACGGGCCGCGCGTGGGCGGCTGCGCGGACTGCCGGGGCATGTTCACCGTGGACAACGCCGCGGGCACTTACACGCGCAACGAGGAGTACTACGCGTGGGCGCACCTGGCGAAGGTGGTGCGGCCGGGCGCGGTGCGCGTGGGCGCCACGTCGCTGGGAAACAACAACATCGAGACGCTCGCCTTCCGCAACCCGGACGGCTCGCGCGCGCTCATCGCGCTGAACTCGAATGACGGCGCCACGCTGTCCTTCAAGGTCCGCTGGAACGGGCAGTCCTTCGAGTACACGCTGCCGCCGCGCTCGGTGGCGTCCTTCCAGTGGGGCGGGACGTCCGGTCCGCAGGGGCCGTGGTACCGGCTGATCAACAAGGCCACGGGCAAGTGCGTGGACATCGTGGGCCCGTCCGCGGCGGACGGCACCGGGCTGCACCAGTGGGCGTGCCACACGGGCGCAAGCCAGCAGTGGTCCCTGGTGGCGACGGACAGCGGCTACTCGCGGCTGGTGTCGCGCTACAGCGGCAAGGCGGTGGACGTGGCGGACGTGAGCGTGGCGGACGGCGCGCGCGTGCAGCAGTGGTCCTGGGCGGGCGGCGCCAACCAGCAGTTCAAGCCGGTGGCCACCACCGGCGGCTACTCCCGCTTCGAGGCCCGCCACAGCGGCAAGGTGCTGGACGTGAGCAACTGCTGGAGCAGCGGCGACGGGGCCACCGTCCAGCAATGGGTCTGGTCCAACAACGACTGCCAGCAGTTCCGCCTGGAAGCCATGCCCTGATCAGGGCACCGTCGCCAGGAAGCCGTCGAGCAGGGTGTTCACCTGCTCGGGGGCGTCCAGCTGCACCCAGTGCCCCGTGCCCGTCACGAGTTTCGAGGGAAGACTCGGGACGAGCACGTGGTACGCGCCGGGAGTCTGGTTGAGCGGCGTGATGACGGACAGGGCCGGTCCCCGGTAGCGCTTCAGCGCGGTGACGGGATCGAACTTCAGCAGCGCGCCCATGGCCGCCTTCACCGCCGCGCGCTGCGTGCGCCGCAACTGCCCCAGCACCTGCTCACGCACCTGGGGCGTGGACGGCGCCAGCAGCGTGCCCCAGTACTGCTCGATGACCTGCGTCCAGCCGTCGGTGTCGAGCGCGGCCATCATCCCCTCGGCCGCCTCCTTCGGAACCTCGCGGCCGTCGGACGCCGGGTCCAACAGGAAGAGCCCCGCGACGCGCTCCGGGTGCGCCGCCGCGTACGCCACGCACACCGCGCCGCCCAGGCTGTGCCCCACCAGCACCACGCGAGGCAGCCCCAGCCCGTCCACCACGGTGGCCACGTCCTGCGAGAAGTCCTCCACCGTGAAGTCCGCGTCCGACGTGAGCGTGGACCGGCCGTGCCCCCTGAGGTCCAGCGCGACCGCGCGGCGCTGCTTGCGCACGCGCTGGAGCTGCGCGGCCCACTGCCGCGTGTCTCCACAGGCCGAGTGCACGAACACCACCGGTGTGCCCTGCCCCGTCCCGCCATCGTCCACGAACACCTCACCCGCCGTACCCTTCATGTCTTCGTGCCTTTCCGGGCCGGAAATCCGGCCCCGCGTCGCGTCCGGCATCCTGCGCCCGGCGGCCCGCCTGGGAAGAGGCTGACGTCTCCAGCGCCGGATCCGTCTGGGGGATAACACCCGGCGAAACGCCCGCGCGCTCCCCCCAATCTTTTTCGCTGCCGGTGGTTCCATTCGCCGCTCGCGCCCCCACTGTTCCCGCGGCACCGCCCGTGAATTCCTCCGACGCCAAGAACGCCCAGGCTGGCCGCACCGCCGTCACGGTCCTCAATGTCAATGACGACCCGGCGACGCTGTACCTGCTGAGCCTCACGCTGAAGCAGGGCGGCTACCAGGTGCTCGAGGCCACGGGAGGGCGCGAGGCGCTCCGGCTCGCCCAGGGGCAGCCCGACCTGGTGCTGCTGGACGTGCACATGCCGGACATCGACGGCTACGAGGTGTGCCGCCGCCTGCGCGCGGACGAGGCCACGCACGACCTGCTCATCGCCCACCTGTCGTCCGTATCCGTCAAGCGCGAGGACCGCGTGCGGGGCCTGGCCCAGGGCGCGGACGCGTACTGGACGCGACCCCTGGCGGAGGACGAGCTGCTCGCGAACATCGAGGCGATGCTGCGCCTGCAGACCCGCGCCCGGGACGCCGTGCGCGCGCGCGACCGATTCCTCAGCATCGCCGCGCATGAGCTGAAGACGCCCCTCACCGTGCTGCGCCTCAACCTGGAGCGCGCGGTGGAGATGGTGGTCAACGACGCGGACGCGGGCGGCGCCATGGGCAAACGCCTGACGCCCGCGGTGCGTCACCTCACGCGGCTGCAGACCCTGGTGGACAACCTGCTGGACGTGTCCCGCCTGTCCACGCAGGGCATGGCGCTGCAGGTGGACACGGTGGACTTCTCCCAGCTGGTGCGCGAGCAGGTGGAGCGCTTCCAGGCTCCGGCCCGCAGCGCGAACGTGGCCCTGACCGCGGAGCTGCCGGACGCTCCCGTCCTCCTCTTCGGAGACGCGCGCATGCTGGAGCAGGCCGTGGGCCACCTCCTGTCCAACGCCGTCAAGTACGGCGAGGACCGGCCCGCGAAGGCGCGCCTGTCCATGCACGAAGGCCACGCGGTGCTCGCCGTGGAGGACCAGGGCGTGGGCATCGCGCCGGAGGACCAGGCGCGCATCTTCCGCCGCTTCGAGCGCGTGCCGGCCCCGGGCCGCTTCGAGGGCCTGGGCCTGGGGCTCTACCTGGCCCAGGAGATCGCCGCCGCGCACGACGGCACGCTGAGCGTGAAGAGCGCCCCGGGCCAGGGCGCGTGTTTCGAGTTGAGGCTGCCCCTGCATCGCACCCAGCGGTACTGACGCATCCACAGGGAGAACGATTCGTGTCGAACACCGAAGACGCTGACGGCAGCACCCCGTCCAGCGAAGGCAAGAGTCCGACGAAGCGCCTTGTCACCAATGTGCCCCGGCTGGACTTCATCACCAAGGGCGGCCTCATCCAGGGCTCGTCCTACGCCATCATTGGCCCACCGGGCTCCGGCAAGACGGTGCTGGCCAACCAGATCGCGTTCCAGCACGTGAAGAACGGCGGCAAGGCGCTCTACGTGACGCTGCTGTCGGAGTCGCATGGGCGCTTGCTGGAGAACCTGTCGCAGATGACGTTCTTCGACCCCGACGTCATCCCGGACCGGCTCCAGTACCTCAGCGGCTACCGCGACCTGGAGCGCGACGGGCTCAAGGGCCTGCTGGAGCTCTTGCGCAAGAACGCCCAGGCGCACGGCACCACGCTGCTCATCATCGACGGCATGGACGCGGCGAAGGAGTTCGCCCCCTCGGACCAGAGCTTCAAGCGCTTCCTCCAGGACCTGCAGGCCTTCTGCAGCATCCTGGGCTGCACCACGCTGATGCTCGCCCCGCACCACGAAGGGGAGATCCACCCGGAGAACACCGCGGTGGACGGCATCTTCGAACTGTCGCTGTGGCTGCACGGGCCGCGCGCGGTGCGTGAGCTCATCGCCATCAAGTTCCGCGGCGGGCCATCCCTGCTGGGCCGCCACGAGGTGGAGATCAGCAACCAGGGCATCCTCATCCACCCGCGCACGGAGGTGCAGTTCGCGCACCCCGCCGCGGAGGGGCGCGAGGACCGCATCCGAATGCCCTTCGGCATCCCCCGCCTGGACGAAGCGCTCCGGGGCGGCGTGCTGTCCGGCTCCACCACGCTGCTGCTGGGCGCGCCCGGCACGGGCAAGACGCTCCTGGGGCTGCACTTCCTCCTCGAGGGCGCGCGCGCGGGCCAGCCGGGCGTCTACTTCGGCTTCTTCGAGACGCCGCCCCGCCTCATCGAGAAGGCCGAGGGCACCGGCATGGGGGACCTCAAGAAGTACGTGGACGAGGGCCTCATTGAAATCCAGTGGCAGCCGCCGCTGGAGCACAACATGGACTCGCTGGCGGAGCGGCTGCTGGAGCGCATCGAGGAGCGCAAGGTGGACCGGCTGCGCTTGTTCATCGACGGCGTGGCAGGCTTCCGCTCCGCGGCGGTGTACCCGGACCGCCTGGGGCGCTTCTTCTCCGCGCTCACGCACCAACTGCGGATGATGGACGTCACCACGCTGTACTCGGATGAGACGCCCCTGTTCAGCCCCGGCGTGGAAATGCCCCAGCCGGAGGCCGCGTCCACCGTGGAGAACGTCATCCTGGTGCGCTACGTGGAGCTGCGCTCGCAGCTCTACCGGCTGCTCTCCATCATGAAGATGCGGGAGAGCGCCTACGACAGCGGCATCCGCGAGTTCTCCATCAGCGAACAGGGCATCGAGGTCGCGGGCACCTTCGAGAGCGCGGAGAGCATCCTCACCGGCCACGCTCGCCTGACTGGCGGCGAGAGCTCCCGCTCCGACCGCGTGAAGGCCCCCCTGGGCCCGAAGAAGAAGAAGCAGGCCCGCAAGGCGCCCGCGAAGAAGAAGCCGGCCTCGAAGAAGGCTCCGGCGGGCACGTCCCGGCGGAGGCGTTCATGAAGACCGTGCTCGTCGTGGACGACGAACAGGACATCGCCGAAGCCATCCAGGCCATCCTGGAGGAGGAACAGCTGCGCGTCGTCGTCTGCGGCAACGGCCGCGAGGCGCTGGCCAAACTCAAGGAGGAGAAGCCCGACCTGGCCATCATCGACGTGATGATGCCGGTGATGAATGGCTACGAGACCATCGACGCCATCCGCAAGGACGGCACCCACCACTTCCCCATCCTCGTCATGAGCGCCATCCAGCCGCCCAAGGCCAAGATGGAGGAACAACAGTGGGCCGGCTTCCTCAAGAAGCCGTTCTCCCTGCGAGACCTGGTGGACACCGTGGAGCGGCTGACGTCGTCGTAGGTGTCACTCTCACGATTTCAGCTCAAAGCACCCGCGGCGGGCAGGCAGCCGTCGCGGGTGCTTCCGGTTGAAATCGAAAAATCGCGCGCGCACAGTGGGTCCACCTGACGCGACGCATCCATGCCCACTGAAGTCGAGCCGACACCCTCCCGCGAGCCGGGCCTGTTCCGCCTCACCTGGCCCATCTTCTTCGAAATCTTCCTCTTCATGCTGATGGGCACGGCGGACACGCTGATGCTCAGCGGTGTGTCGGACGCCGCCGTGTCCGCGGTGGGCGTCGTCAATCAGTACGTCTTCATCTGCATCCTGGTGATGGAGGTGGTGAGCCACGGCGCGTCCATCGTCGTGTCGCAATATCTCGGTGCGAAGCGAAACGTGGAGGCGGCGCGCATCGCGGCGCAGGCCATCACGATGAACTTCCTGCTGGGCCTGGCGGTGAGCGGCGGGCTGCTGTTGTCCGCGGACTCCATCCTGGGACGGATGAACCTGGAGCCCCAGACGCAGGCGTACGCGAGCACCTACTGGCACATCGCGGGCGGCTTCCTCTTCCTCCAGGCGCTCATCAACGTCTTCTCCAGCCTCATCCGCACGTACGGCTTCACGCGGCAGTCCATGTACGTGGCCATGGGCATGAACGTGGTGCACGTGGTGGGCAACTGGGTGCTCATCTTCGGGCACTTCGGCATGCCGGCGCACGGCGTGGCGGGCGCGGCCATGTCCACCGTCTTCAGCCGCGCGATGGCGGTGGGCGTCTTCGCGTGGATGCTCTGGCGGGTGATGGACGTGAAGATGCAGCCCACGAACTTCGTGGCGCTGACGCGCGAGTACGTGCGGAAGATTCTCCGCGTGGGCGTGCCGTCCGCGGTGGAGCAGATGACGTACCACGCGTGCCAGACGGTGTTCCTGTACTACGTGACGTACCTGGGCCCGGTGGCGCTGGCGTCGCGGCAGTACGCCAACGCCATGTCCCAGTACGTGTTCCTGTGCAGCCTGGCCATCGGCATGGGCACGTCCATCATCGTGGGCCGGCTGGTGGGCGCGAAGCGCTCGCAGGACGCGTACGCGCGCGTGCTCAAGAGCCTCAAGTGGAGCATCGGCATCACGGTGGCGGTGGACGTCACGGCCATCCTCTTCCGCGAGCCGCTCATCCGCCTCTTCACGCACGACGGCGACATCCTGCGACTGACGTCACAGGTGTTGGTGCTGAGCCTGCTTTTGGAGACGGGCCGCTCGTTCAACCTGGTGCTGGTGAACGCGCTGCGCGCCGCGGGCGACGCCACCTTCCCGGTCATCATGGCGATGATCTCCATGGTCTGTATGAGCCTGCCCCTGGGCTACTACCTGGTGTTCCACCTGCAGCTGGGGCTCGCGGGCGTGTGGCTGGCGGTGGCCGCGGATGAATGGACGCGCGGCCTGGCCATGTGGCTGCGCTGGCGAAGCCGCGCGTGGGAGCGCCAGTCGCTGGTGTCTCCGGCGGAGGCGCCGGTGGTGATGGCGCACTGAGGAGGGCTTGAACGCGCGCCCGCCCTGCACGCCTGTACGGGGCAGCCGGGCGCGCTCATTCTCCGGCCCCTTCTCCTGGACGCGGCGCATCCCACTATTGGTGGGCCTCATTACGGACCCACCCAGGAGAAGCCCATGCTCGCAGTCGTCTACAAGGCCAACAGCCAGGTGAAGGTGGAGGAGGTGGAGGATCCGAAGATGGAGTCCCCCACCGACTGCATCATCCGCGTCACCTCCGCCGGCATCTGTGGCAGTGACCTGCACATGTACGAAGGTCGCACCGCGTCCAAGGCCGGACAGGTGTTCGGCCACGAGAACATGGGCGTCGTGGAGCAGGTGGGCCCTGGCGTGACGAGCATCAAGAAGGGCGACCGCGTGGTGCTGCCCTTCAACATCGCCTGCGGCACCTGCTTCGACTGCGTGCGCGGCCGCACCGAGGCGTGCCTCGTCGCCAATCCGGAAGCGCCGCACGCGGGCTACGGCTACGCGGGCATGGGCCCGTACCGCGGCGGACAGGCGGAGCTGCTCCGGGTGCCATGGGCCGACTACAACTGCCTGAAGATCCCCGGGAAGCCGGGCGATGACCTGGAGGACGACTTCCTGCTGCTGTCGGACGTGTTCCCGACCGCGTACCACGGCACCGAGCTGGCGAACGTGCGGCCGGGCGCCACCGTGGCCGTCTTCGGCGCGGGGCCTGTGGGCCTGCTCGCCGGCTACTGCGCGCTCTTGCGCGGCGCCTCGGAGGTCTACGTGGTGGACAGCGTCCCGGAGCGCCTGGCCAAGGTGAAGGAGATGGGCGCCATCCCCATCGACTTCACGAAGGGCGACCCGGTGAAGCAGATCATGGACCTGCGCCGCGGCAACCCGCTCATCATGGGCGCGCTGCGCTCCGGTGAGGAGAAGGCCATGGGCGTGATGTGCGGCATCGACGCCGTGGGCTACCAGTCGCGAGACATCAAGGGCGCGGACGCGCACGGCGGCCGGGAGAAGCCCACCCAGGTGCTGGAGCAGCTGGTGGAGCTGGTGAACCCCACGGGCTCCATTGGCGTCGTGGGCGTCTACCTCGCCCCGGACCCCGGCGCGAAGGATGAGAACGCCAAGCAGGGCATCTACCCGCTGCCCTGGGCCAAGGTGTTCGACAAGGGCATCACCGTGGGCACCGGCCAGACGCCGGTGAAGCGCTACAACTACTTCCTGCGCGACCTCATCATCGCGGGCCGCGCCAGGCCGAGCATGATCGTCAGCCACCGCCTGCCGCTCCAGGACGCGCCGGATGCGTACAAGAAGTTCGACGCACGCAAGGACGGCTACACCAAGGTCATCCTCAAGCCCCAGCTTGGCCCCAAGGCTCGCGCTTAGGGGTCCCCTGTCCCCAGGTCCAAGGCCCGGGGTGCACACGCCCCGGGCCCGGCGGTATATGATCTGATGGTGGTTGCCCTGGACAAACCCTCGACCGTGCTGGTGGTCGAAAGCTACGACGACCTGCGCGAGGCCCTGGTGGCCCTCCTCGTCTTGGAGGGCTACACGGTGCTGTCCGTGGCCACGGCCACGCAGGCGTTCGAGGTGTTGTCCCAGCACCCGGACATGCCCTCGCTGGTGCTGCTCAGCCTGATGCTGCGCAACCCGGAGGACCAGCGCTTCCTCGTCCGGCTGCGGAACCTGGACCTGACGTCGCGGCTGCCGGTGCTGGCGCTCACCGCGGATCCGGACCTCCAGGCGGCCCCGTCCGGGACGGTGGGCCTCTTGGGCAAGCCGGTGCGCACGGAGGTGCTCCTGGCCGCCGTGGACCGCTACCGGACCCGGCACTGAAGGCCCTCGTCAGGGGCGGATGTAGGCAGGAAAAGGCCGCAACCGCGGGCGGCAAGGGTCGATAATCCATCAACGTCCACCGTCTCGGTGGTTCGAGGGGGAGACCCGACATGTCCAGAATCGGTGAGTCGATTGGCGGCGCCATCGCGGCGCGAGTGCAGCAGGCGCTGACCCCGCAGGTCCGCCCCACCCCGCCGCCTCCGGCCGCTCCGGTCGCGTCGCGTCCCTCCGACAC
>NZ_RAWR01000303.1:0-9590 GCF_003986945.1 Corallococcus sp. AB018
CTGAGGCGGAACTCGCACAGGAACCCACCTCGGCCCCAGAGGTGACAGCCGAGGGCCTCTGCCTTCCCACCGCCGCGGGCACCCAGCGGGTGAAGACCATCCTGCCTCCTTCAGAGCTGGGCATCCCGCGCTTCGCGATGGGGCCGGGCAGCTTCGTGGACTTCCAGGGGACGCTGCACTTCGCGGTGAACGACGAGGATGGCCGCCGCGGCCTGTGGCGGAGCACCGGCACGGACGCGGGCACCACGGAGGTGAAGGGCTTCCCGGCGACGGCGGGCACCTGGACGCCGCTGTTGTCGCAGCTCACCGCCACCCCGGCGCAGCTCTTCTTCCAGGCGCCGGACGCGACGCACGGCGCCGAGCTGTGGGTGAGCAACGGGACGACGGCCGGCACCCGGATGGTGAAGGACCTGACGCCGGGCGTGGAGGACTCGTACCTGACGCACCTGACGGCGGCCGGCTCCACGCTGGTCTTCTTCAAGGAGACGCACGACGCCACGGCGTCCGCCACGCGCTATGAGCTGTGGAGGTCGGACGGCACCGACGCGGGCACGGTGCGCGTGCGCGACTTCGGCACCGGCGTGGACGTGAGCTACCTGGACGCGAAGCAGGGCAACGCGCTGCAGTTCTTCGTGCGCGAGCTCCAGGGCGCCACCTCCCTGTGGCGGACGGACGGCACCTCCGCGGGCACCTTCCAGCTGAAGCGGCTGGACGCGGGCCCCGACACCTACCCGAACGACGTGCGCCCCACCGGCGCGCAAACCCTCTTCAAGCTGGATGAGCCCAGCGGCCTGCAGGAGTTGTGGAAGACGGACGGCACGGCGGCCGGCACGGTGCGGCTGGCGTCCTTCGGCTCCACGCGCGGGATGCGAGTGCTGGGCGCGCTGGGCACGTACGCGTACGTCACGACGACGTCCTACAGCACCCAGTACATGGTCATCTACCGGGTGCCCCTCACCGGCGGGAACCCGGAGCCCGTGGTCACCCTGCCCAATGACTACGCGTCGCAGGGCGAGGCGTTCCCATACATCGATGCCGTGAGCCAGGTGCCAGGGGGCAAGAAGCTGTACTTCGCCGTGGCCATTGGCAGCAACGGCCCCGCGCCGCGCGACACGCAGCTGTGGGTGACGAACGGCACCGCCGGGGGCACCACGCTGCTGCGCCGGCCGCTCAGCCTGTCGGACGAGTACAGCTCGCCGGTGTACGCGGCGGCGGACAACCTGGTCTTCTTCAGCGCCTATCAGGTCACCGACGGCATCGAACCCTGGGTGAGCAACGGCACGGTGGCCGGGACGCGCCGCCTCAAGGACATCGCCGCGCCGGCCCAGGGAGGCTCCTCCTATCCGCGCGAGTTCTTCCGCCTGGGCAGCCGCGTCTACTTCAGCGCCTATGACGACACGCTGAACGCGCAGCTCTGGTCCACCCAGCTCAGCAACGCCTGCGTGGCGCCGGAAGACGCACAGTAGGCGCATGGGGCCTCCCCGCCTGGTCTCCAGGCGGGTGGCCGTGCCCGGCGGATGCGTGGGTGTTAGACACCTTCTCATGCCCACCGTCAGCGACAGCGCGCGCAGCGCGGGACTCCGCCTCGAACGCAGCCGGGCCTCCCGTCAGTTCGAGGGTCACGGCTTCCGCAACACCGCCCCCGTGGGGGCCGGCCTCCAGGGGAACGCGCTGCCCCTGCTGGGCGAATACTTCTTCGGAGGCGCGCAGCGCACGCCGCCCGCGCCGCTGCCGGTGGAGGATCCGCGCGGCGCCTGGACCCGCGCGCCGGACACCGGCCTGCGCGTCACCTGGCTGGGCCACAGTACGATGCTGCTGGAGGTGGACGGGGCGCGCGTGCTGACCGACCCCGTCTTCGGCGACCGGGTCTCGCCCGTGTCCTTCGCGGGCCCCAAGCGCTTCCACGCCACGCCCGTGCCGCTGGACGCGCTGCCGGACCTGGACGCGGTGCTGGTGTCGCACGACCACTTCGACCACCTGTGCCGGAGCACCATCCGGGCGCTGGCGAAGCGGCGGGTGCCCTTCGTCACCGCGCTGGGCGTGGGGCGCCACCTGGAGGCCTTCGGCGTGGCGCCGGAACTCATCACCGAGCTGGACTGGTGGGAGGAGCACCGCGTGGGCCCGGTGGCCTTCCGCGCGACGCCCTCGCAGCACTTCTCCGGCCGCGGCCTGGGCGACCGCAACAAGACGCTGTGGGCGTCGTGGGTGCTCACCACGGACAAGCACCGGCTGTTCTTCAGCGGCGACACCGGCCTCACCACGGAGTTCGAGGAGATTGGCCGGCGATGCGGCCCCTTCGACCTGGTGATGCTGGAGGTGGGCGCGTTCCACCCGAGTTGGGGCGGCATCCACCTGGGCCCGGAGAACGCGCTCAAGGCGCACGCCATGCTGGGCGGCGGCACGCTGATGCCGGTGCACTGGGGCACCTTCAACCTGGCGCTGCACGCGTGGGACGAGCCCGTGGAGACGCTGGTGAAGCTGGCCACGGAGCAGCAGGTGCGCCTCTTCACGCCGGGCCTGGGCCGGAGCCTGGAGCCCTCGCGCGTGGAGGGTGTGACGCCGTGGTGGCGCGACGTGGGCGAGCCCCGCCTCGTGGCCCCGGCTGGCGCCGTGACGTGAAGGCCGCGTGACGCCAGGGCTCGACGCCCACCCGACGTGAAGGGCGTAGAGTCCCTGGCCATGCGCCCCTCCCTCCGGATCCCCGTCGCGCTGTCCCTGGCCGTCCTGCTGTCGCCGCTCGTGGCGTGCGACCCCGCGGCCGGGGAGCCCTCAAAGCCAGATGATCAAACGCCCGGCGTGACGAAGAGCGCGAAGCGGGGCCTCGGGTATGGCTATCACTCGGCGGAGGACCTGAAGGCGCTCTCCCCGGGGATGAGCTGGTGGTACAACTGGTCGCCCAAGCCGGAGAGCGGCGCGGCCAGCGTCTACGTCTCGGAGAAGGTCTCCTTCGTGCCCATGGCCTGGGGCGGCACGCCCACGGTGGCCCAGCTCGAATCGGAGATTCCGGCGGGCGCGCAGGTCCTGCTGGGATTCAACGAGCCCAACTTCAAGTCGCAGGCGAACAAGACGCCCCGCCAGGCCGCGGCACTCTGGCCCGTGCTGGAGGAGGTGGCCCGCCGCAAGGGACTCAAGCTGGTGTCCCCGGCGGTGAACTACTGCGGCGACTGCGTGTCGGAGGACGGCGTCACCTTCACCGACCCCGTGGTGTACCTGGATGCCTTCTTCAAGGCCTGCGCGAGCTGTCAGGTGGATGCCATTGCAATCCATTGGTACGCGTGCGACCTGAGCGCGCTCAAGTGGTACGTGGGGCAGTTCAAGAAGTACAACAAGCCGCTCTGGCTGACGGAGTTCGCGTGCGGCGACCGGCCGCACAACGAAATCACCGTGGACGTGCAGAAGAAGTACATGGTGGATGCCATTGGCTATCTGGAGACGGAGCCCTCCATCGAGCGCTACGCGTGGTTCTCCGGCCGCAACAATGAAATCCCCTCCATCAACCTGCTGGGCGCCTCGGGTGAGCTGACCGAACTGGGCCGCCTGTACGTCACGCTCGCCGCCGGGGCCGCGCAGCCGTCGCCCTGACCGGGGTGAGGTTCCAACCTACACACAGGGTTGGACAGACGCGAAGACGTCTATTCGGCGCTCCTGGGATTCTGGGGCTAAGGTAGACGTCTCATGGCGCTCGACGCGGGGGACACCTTCGGAAGGTATGAGCTGGTGTCCTGGCTGGGCCGGGGCGGCATGGCGGAGACGTGGCATGCCCAGCTGGTGGGCGCGGCGGGCGTCACCAAGCCCGTGCTCATCAAGAAGGTCCTTCCGGAGTACGCGGACGACGAGGCCTTCATCTCCATGTTCATCAGCGAGGCGCGCATCTCCGCCACGCTGTCCCACGGCAACGTCGCGCAGGTCTTCGACTTCGGGCAGGTGGAGGGCGAGTACTTCCTCGCCATGGAGTTCGTCGACGGCAAGCCGCTCGACAAGGTGCTCAAGCGCGCGATGCGCAGCGGGCTGCCCGCCCTGCCGATTCCCGTGGCGGTCTTCATCGCGATGGAGATGTGCCGGGGCCTGCACTACGCGCACTCGCGCACGGACAGCAGCGGCAAGCCGTTGGGCATCGTCCACCGCGACATCTCTCCGGACAACGTGCTCGTCAGCTACGAGGGCCAGGTCAAGATCGTCGACTTCGGCATCGCCAAGGCGCAGCTGCTGCGTGGCTTCAAGACGGCACCCGGCGTGGTGAAGGGCAAGTACCTCTTCTTCTCTCCAGAGCAGGCGCGCGGAGAGGACGTGGATGCGCGCACGGACGTCTGGGCCACGGGCGTGGTGCTGTATGAGTTGCTGTGCGGCCGGTTGCCCGTGGATGGTCCGCCGCATGTCGTGATGATGAAGATTGCTCACGGCGAGATTCCACCGTTGAGCCAGCTGAGGCCGGACCTGCCGGAGGCGCTCAACCGCATCGTCCTCCAGGCGCTGAGCCCGGATCCAGCGCAGCGCTTCGCCACCAGTCACGCGTTCGGGGATGCGCTGGCGGGGTTCCTGTATGCGAATCATCCGCGCTTCTCGTCGTTGAGCCTCGCGCACCTGCTGCGCGTGCTGTTCCGGGGAGACCTGCTGAACGAAGGCCGGGAGCTGGCGGTTCCCGACGACTTCCTGGAGGAGCTCAAGGCGTGGCGGAACCCCGTGACGCCAGACCAGGTCCCCACGGTCCCCCACCTCCGGGCCATCAAGACGCCCCGTCCGTCCCCCGCGCCGGTCATCATCACGCGCGAGTCCCAGGAAGAAGAGGCGCCGGATGTGCCCACGGCCGAGGTCGCGCCGGTCCGCCGCTCCCGCTCGCCATGGGTGGGGCTCGCGGTGGGGGGCGCGGCGCTGCTGGCGCTGGGCGGTGGCGTCTGGTGGACACAGGTCCGGCGCGTGCCTGAAGTCCCGCGGGCAGAAAGCTCCACCGTGCCGCCCGTGGTGGCGACGGTGTCGGATCCAGCACCTGCACCCGTGGGCGCGGATGCAGGAGTGACTCCGGAGCCACCGCCACCTCCTCCCCCGTCCCCGCCCCCGGCAGCCCTTGCGTGGAGTGAGACCCGGGTGCGCAGTCTGCTCGATGACGTGTATCGCCTGAGCAGGAACAGCAAGGAGCTGACGCGGGCCGCGAAGCTGGTCCAGACCTGCGTGGACGCAGTGCCTGACAACGTGGACTGCCGGCTGGCGGCGGGCCTCACCCACGAACGGCTCCGGTCCATCGACAAGAGCGTGAGCCACTACCAGGCCTTCCTGCAGTACGCGTCCCCCACCGATCTCCGGCGGAGCGCCGTGACGGATCGACTGGCGGCCTTGCTGCAGCGCAAGCCCCAGGCGCAGACGCCCGCCAACGAGGCGGAGCTGGAGTCCTCCCGAAGCGCCGTCCTGATGCACCTGACGCGAGGCCACCCGAAGGAAGCACTCGACGCAGCCAACCAATGCGTGGCGCGGCTTCCCCGGGAGCCGGACTGTTACCTGTTACAGGGTGACGTCCTGGCGAAGATGAATCAGGCCTCGGAGAGCACGCGAAGCTATGAGCGCTTCATGGCGTACGCGCCCGCGAATCATCCGCGGCGTCCCGATGTCGTGCAGAAGCTCGTCGAGCTGCGGGCGACCGCCCCCTGAGAACCCCTACGGCTTCACGCTGTCCGCGGGAGGGGCTGCTCGCGGGCCCGGCAGGCAGGGGGCCTTCATTCGGGCTTTGCTGGCTTCCGTATAGGATGCGCGCCCCATATGGAACTGCAAGCCGGAGATACCTTCGGACGGTATGAGTTGGTGTCCTGGCTGGGCCGGGGCGGGATGGCGGAGACGTGGCGCGCCCAGCTGGTGGGCGCGGCGGGCGTCACCAAGTCCGTGCTGATCAAGAAGGTCCTTCCGGAGTACGCGGACGACGAGGCCTTCATCTCCATGTTCATCAGCGAGGCGCGCATCTCCGCCACGCTGTCCCATGGCAACGTCGCGCAGGTCTTCGACTTCGGACAGGTAGAGGACGAGTACTTCCTTGCCATGGAGTTCGTCGACGGCAAGCCGCTCGACAAGGTGATCAAGCGCGCGAAGAAGGCAGGCCTGGGTTCGCTGCCCATCCCCGTGGCGGTCTTCATCGCGATGGAGATGTGCCGGGGCCTGCACTACGCGCACTCGCGCACGGACGGCAGCGGCCAGCCGTTGGGCATCGTCCACCGGGACATCTCTCCGGACAACGTGCTCGTCAGCTACGAGGGCCAGGTCAAGATCGTCGACTTCGGTATCGCGAAGGCGCAGCTGCTGCGCGGCTTCAAGACGGAGCCCGGCGTGGTGAAGGGCAAGTACCTCTTCTTCTCCCCGGAGCAGGCGCGCGGGGAAGAGGTCGATGCACGCACGGATGTCTGGGCCACCGCTGTCGTGCTGTACGAGTTGCTGTGCGCGAGGCTTCCGGTGGAGGGGCCGCCCCAGACGGTGATGATGAAGATCGCCGAGGGGCAGATTCCCGCGCCCACGACGCTCCGGCCGGACCTGCCCAAGGAGCTGAATGCGCTGGTGATGCAGGCGCTGGCTCCGGACCGTGAGCGGCGCTTCGAATCCAGCCATGCCTTCGGGGATGCGCTGGCGGAGTTCCTCCATGCCCACTACCCGCGCTTCTCCTCGCTGAGCCTCGCGAACCTGTTGCGCGTGCTGTTCCGCGCGGACCTGACGAACGAGGGCCGCGAGCTGTCCGTGCCCAAGACCTTCCATGACGAGGCGAGGAAGTGGGGCGAGCCCGCGCTGGCGAAAATCCTGGATGCTCCACCGCCTGAGCAGGTCCAGACCCGGCGGATGGTGCGCGCCGTCGCGAAGCCTCCGCCCACGGAGACGACGCAGCCGGATGCGCCCACGGTTCCGACAGGTCCTTCGCGCAGGGTGCTCTACGGCGCGAGCGCGGCAGGAGGCCTGGCCGTGGCAGGGGCCTGTCTCTGGTTCCTCGTGGGCTCGCGTTCGCCGCAGCCCGTCGCGCAGCCCGCGCCCGTGCCCCAGACGGTGGCGGTCGAAGCCCCCGCCCCGAAGGTCGAACCCGAACCGCCCGCCCCGAGTCCGGTGCAGGAGCCGGAGCTCGTTGCGGAGGTTCCGGCCACGAGTCCCGCCGAGCCAGAACCCACGCGGCCCGCGCATCCCACCCGGAAGCCATCCAAGCCCGTCCGCGCGACCCAACGCGTCCAGGCCGAGGAGCCAACGCCAGCTCCAGTCGTCGAGCAGCCCACGGTCGTCGCGGCCAGCGCCGTCCAGGAACCGCCCCCCGCGGTTCCGGAGAGCGAGCCCGCGCCCAAGAAGGGAGTCTTCGGACTGCTCGACTCCAAGCGGCAGGAGGTGCAGCAGAAGGTCTCCTCGCTCGTGAAGACGAAGCAGCAGGAGGTCCAGCAGAAGGTCTCCGGCCTGATGCAGAGCAAGGACTACGACGCGGCCCTGGAAGCGGCCAACGACTGCGCGGCGAACAACCCAGACATGCCGGAGTGCTATCTCATGCTGGGGGCCGTCCACGCGAAGCTCAACCATCCCCGGGAGAGCACGCAGCACTACGAGACCTTCCTGAAGCTCGC
This sequence comes from Corallococcus sp. AB018, assembly GCF_003986945.1. NCBI lineage: Bacteria > Pseudomonadati > Myxococcota > Myxococcia > Myxococcales > Myxococcaceae > Corallococcus > Corallococcus sp. AB018. The sequence continues at coordinate 7,566 of NZ_RAWR01000303.1, forward strand.
ACCCACGGACCACCCGCGCCGGGCGAAGGTCGTCGAGATGCTGGGAAAGACCGGCAACGCGGGTTGAGCGGTCCGCCTTTCCACTCGCTGACATCCCAAGCGGCCGAGCAGGAGAAAGACAGTCTCGATTCTGTCCTCCCTGGAATCTGGGTTTAGAATGTCCGCCCCATGGCACTGCAAGCGGGCGACGTCTTCGGGCGGTATGAGCTGGTCTCCTGGCTGGGCCGGGGCGGCATGGCGGAGACGTGGCGCGCCCAATTGGTAGGCGACGCGGGCGTGACGAAGCCCGTGCTCATCAAGAAGGTGCTTCCCGAGTACGCCAACGACGAAGCCTTCATCTCCATGTTCATCAGCGAGGCGCGCATCTCCGCCACGCTCTCCCATGGAAATGTCGCCCAGGTCTTCGACTTCGGCCGGGTGGATGGCGAGTACTTCCTGGCCATGGAGTTCGTGGATGGCCAGCCGCTGCACCGCATCCTCAAGCGCGCGTTGAAGAGCGACCTGGGTGCCCTGCCTGTTCCTGTCGCGGTCTTCATCGCGATGGAGATGTGCCGGGGCCTGCACTACGCGCACACGCGCACGAACAGCAGTGGCCAGCCGCTGGGCATCGTCCACCGGGACATCTCTCCGGACAACGTGCTGCTGGGCTACGAGGGCCAGGTCAAGATCGTCGACTTCGGCATCGCCAAGGCGCAGCTGCTGCGTGGCTTCAAGACGGCGCCCGGCGTGGTGAAGGGCAAGTACCTCTTCTTCTCTCCGGAGCAGGCGCGCGGAGAGGACGTGGACGCGCGCACGGACGTCTGGGCCACGGGCGTCGTGCTGTATGAGTTGCTCTGCGGGAAGCTGCCGGTGGAGGGGCCACCGCACGTGGTGATGATGCGCGTGGCGCGAGGGGAGGTTCCCGCGCCGAGCGTGCTCCGGCCGGACCTGCCGCGAGAACTCAACGACATCGTGATGAAGGCGCTGACTCCGGACCGGGAGCATCGCTTCGAATCCAGCCATGCGTTCGGGGATGCACTGGCGGGGTTCCTGTATTCGAACTTCCCGCGCTTCTCCGCCATGACCATCGCGCACCTGTTGCGCGTGCTCTTCCGGGGAGACCTGGCGCAGGAGGGCCGGGAGATGTCCGTGCCGGGCTCCTTCCTGGAGGAGTTGAAGTCCTGGAGACAGCAGGTCCTGCCGGAGGAGCCGGTGACGCCGCCGCCCTCGACCGAGCGCCAGACCCGGCGCATCCGGGTGGCCACTCCTCCACCGGTCACGGAGACAACCCAGCCTCGGTCCATCGTGGCGTCCCCTGGAACCTTACGCCCGCTGTTCTATGGGTTGAGCGCGGGAGGACTGATGGTCGTGGGCGTGAGCATGTGGGCCCTCTTGGATACGCACTCGCCCGGAACAGCCGTGGGGGCTCCACCTCCCACGCCCATCCAGCAACCTTTTGCAGTCAACAAGCAGGAAGGCTCTGAACCGACAGCTCAGGCCCCCGCTACAGACAAGCCGACCGCCGCCGTGGAAAAAGAAGCCTCCGATATCAGGGCAACGCTGCTCTTCATCCACCACTCCTTGGCGGACAACAGGCTCGACGAAGCGCACGCCGAAGCCAAGCGCTGCATTGAAACCTACCCCAAGAATCCAAGCTGCCAGAACGCATTCCGCATCACTCAAGCAAAACTCGCCAACGCCAACACGCCTTCCGACATACACCCAAAGCAACCGTCCTCGCCCCAAGCTTCCCTCCCAACAAGCCCCTCCGCCTTCTCAAAAAACATCAACGAGATACAAATCACCGTCAACGACCTCAACAAACAAGGCCGTACCCACGACGCCTTGGAGGTGGCACAAGCCTGCGTGGACGGCGACCCCAAGATTCCTGAATGCCACCTCATGCTTGGTGTGCTCTACGTAACCGTCCGGTGGACGTCGTGCCGGGACGCTTGAAGACAGGCCCCGGCCGTGCTCGGCGGGCGCCGCGAGGAGCGAGTTGTTCAGGGACTGAGCTGGAGGGGCGACTCGGGCGGGTCGGCGGTG
>NZ_RAWR01000304.1:0-9535 GCF_003986945.1 Corallococcus sp. AB018
AGAGACAGGCCCTGGTCATCCAGGACGCGAACCGCCTCCAGCGTAGGGTCCGCCTGGCGCAGCGTGCGCGCCAGTTGGGTGAAGCCGGTGAACTGCTCCAGCGCCATGCCAACGCGCAGGAACATCTCCACCGGCCCCTGGAGGATCGCGCCCTGCGCCGCGAGCCGCTCGAACTGGAGGCGGGCATCCCCGCGCCACGCCTCGCCCAGTCCCAGGGCGACGACTCCTCCGAGCGAGGCGGCCAGCACCAGGAGGAGGGCGCCAAGCCGGGCCCGGCGCAACCCGCGCCCGTGCCGGAGGGAATGGACAGACATGGTTCACTCGCGAAAGGCGGCTTCGTGCGCCGCGCCCTGTCTCCAAGGACGGCCTGGCCCCTGTCGGTGTGAACGGTTCACAAAGACATCCATGCCGCCGTCCCACGGGCATGCCCACACCCCCAATGCGTTCCTTTGTCTTGATGTCTTTTTTTGTATCAATGTCCCTGCTGGTCCCCCAGGCCCGAGCGGAACCCCCGCCGCCCACGGGAGCCACCGTGCTCCAGAGCCGCGACGGCCGGTCCGCGCTGCGCGTGGGCATGGGCCTGCAAACGGACCTGCGGCTGACGCCCACCGACGATGGGCTCGCGAGCACCTTCTACGTCCGCCGCGCGCGCATCAACCTGTCCGGCACGCTGGCGCCCTTCGCGGACGTGCGGCTCATCACCGACGTGGGCCTGCGTGACACGCCCCTCTACCAGGACGCATGGTTGGAATTGCGCGCCGCGCCCTGGCTGCGGCTGCGCGCGGGCCGGCTCAAGGTCCCCTTCGGCTACGAGTGGCTGGAGACCTCCTCCACCTTCCTGGACTTCGTCGAACAATCCCTCCTCTTCTCACTGGTGCTGCCCCGGTACGACCAGGGAATGGCGCTCCACGGAGAGTTGGCCGGCAACCGCGTGGAGTACTGGCTGGGCCTCTTCAATGAGGCGAGCAGCAAGGCGCGCGACGAGGATCGCGGGAAGATGCTGGCGGGCCGGATCGCCGTGGTGCCGGCGGAGGGCGTCTCCGTCGCGGTGAGCGCCACCCGCGCGCTGGGCGACAACCTGCCGGAGGAGGCGCGCGGCAAGCTGCCCACGGGCTTCTCCTTCCTGACGGCGCCCCAGTACAAGCTGACGTACGCCACGGGCGCCACGGGCCTGTTCGTCGTTCCACCCGAATGGCGCCTGGGCGCGGACTTCGTCTCCTTCCAGGGGCCCACGTCGCTGAAGGTGGAGTACGCCCGCTTCTTCTCTCCTTCGCGCGAGGGCTGGCTCACCGCCGCGGACCTGGGCAAGGAGGACCGGCGCGTGCACCTGGCGGGGCTGCGCTCGCAGGCCTTCTACGTGTCCAGCACGTGGGTGCTGACGGGCGAGAAGAAACAGGAGCGGGGCGTGGATCCGGAGCGGCCGTTTGATCCGGGCGCGGACAAGTACGGCGCGGGCGCCTGGGAACTGGGGCTGCGCTACGGCTTCGCGCGGCTGCGCTTCGAGGGACTGCCCGACCACGACGGGCCCTCCGAGGAGCGCCTCCAGGAGGTGACCGCCGGCCTCAACTGGTACCTCAACACCAACACCCGCTGGATGTTCAACGCCAGCCGGTACGTCTTCGACGGGGGGCGCGCGCCCTACGACGAGTTCCTCATGCGCATCCAGTGGTTCTTCTAGAGGGGAGCCGGGGCCATGAGTCTGTTCTTCAAGCTGGGAGCCGCGACGGCGGCCATCCTGAGCTTCTCCATCGCGCTGGTCGTCCTGCTCAACTTCGCCAAGTTCGAGACGACGCTCGGGGAACTCCAGCAGTCACGGCTGCGCGTGCTGGCGCTGGACGCGAAGGCCTCCACCGAGGCGGCCATCGACCTGGGACTGGCCCTGCCCGCCGTCCGCGACGCGCAGCAGATCCTCACCCGCGTGTCCGGCATGGACCCGGACATCCGGGGCGTCGCCATCCTCGACCGCCGGGGCACGGTGCTGTTCCAGAGCGGGCTGCACGCCACCACCCACCTGCCCGGCTCAGCCCGGGAGCGGGCCGCCTGGTTCGAGGCCGCCGCCGCCGCGCACGGAGGCACCTGGAGCCATTCGGACCGCGAGGCCCTGCTGGTGGGCGCGCCCATCCTCAACCCCTTCAGTCAGCCCGTGGGGTTGGTGCTCATCGCCTATGACCGCAAGGCGCTGGATGCGCGCGCGAGCGCCTTTCTCCACACCTTCGCCCGTCAGGCGCTGTGGCCCCTGGCCATCGGCTTCTCGCTCGTCTGCGCCCTGATGTGGATGTTGCTGAGGCCGCTGGGCCAGCGCTTCCAGGCGATGGAGCAGGCCTTCCGGAACATGGACGGTCCGGCGCACACGCCCCCGGCCGACGAGGCGCTGCGTGCCTTCGACGCGCGCTACCAGGAGGCCTCCCTGGCCCTGGCCCGCGCGGAGCGCTCGCTGGAGGGCCCGGCATGAGCTCCACGAACGACGGAAGCCTGTCCCGGAGCCGCATCTGGAAGGTGAGCCTGCTGCCCACGCTGCTCATCGTGGCGACGCTGGTGGCGGCGTCCATCCAGGCCTCGCGCCTGTTCGAGCAGTCATTGCGGCCGGACCTGCGCGCCAAGGCGGAGACGCTGGCCCAGACCGTGGCGCTCCAGTTCCACCGCGCCGCGGACCTGGGCATCCCGGTGAACCGGCTGGGCGCGGCGGATGCCTATCTGGATGACGCGGCCCTGGGCCACGAGGAGATCCGCTACATCGGCTTCGCCTCGCCGGACGGCCACCTGCTGTACGCGTCCAGGGACCTGAGGGCGAAGCCCGCGTCCTTCTTCGACAAGGTGCTCAAGGCCCACGCGATCGAGGAGGCGCGCGGTCTGGCGCGCCTGGACAGAGACCTGGACCTGGTCCACCCCGTGGTGTCGCGGGGGCGCGTCATCGGCCAGCTGCACCTGGGCATCGACACGACGTACGCCGAGCAGCGGCTCCAGGAGATCCACACCGACGTCCTCATCACCCTGTTCGTGACGGCGCTGGTCACCGTGGAGGTGCTCATGGCGCTGATGGGCCTGCTGGTCATCCGGCCGCTGCGGCTCTTGCGGCGCCTGCTGGAGCTGGGCGGGGCGGGGGACTTCACGCGGCAGGCCCGGGTGCGGCTGCACGACGAGGCCACCCGCGCGCTGGCCTCCGCGGGCAGGCTGGTGCGCGGCCTCAACCGCCGCCACGCGGCGCTGGACGAACGCGCGGCGCCGGAGCTGGCGACGCTGGGCGAGCGCTTCCGCTTCGGAGACCCGAAGGCCCCCGCCGCGCTGGAAGAGCCCGGGACGAGCGACCTGCGGCTGCCGCTGTTCGTCTTCCTCTTCGGCTCGGAGCTGTCGCGCTCGTTCTGGCCGCTCTTCGTCAAGCGGCTGTACCAGCCCGGCCCCTACTTCTCCGAGAGCTTCATGGTGGCGCTGCCCATGTCGCTGTGGGTCACCGCGATGGTGGTGTGCACGCCGCTGGCGGGGCGCCTGCTCAACACCCGGAGCAGCCGCGTGGCGATGCTGGTGGGCATGGTGCCCGCGGGCCTCGGTCTGTTCATGACGGGCCTCGCGTCGAGCCTCACGGAGCTCTTCTTCTGGCGCGTCGTCACCGCGGGCGGCTACGGCATCGTGACAACCACGGCGCTCTTGCACGTGGCGCGCACGTCGAAGCAGAGCCACGGCGCGCGGAGCATGGGCGTCTTCGTGGGCGCGTCCACGGCCGCCAGCGTCTGTGGCACCGCCATCGGCGGCATCCTCGCGGACCGCATCGGCTACGCGGCGACGTTCGGGGTGGCCTCGGCGCTGGTGGGCCTGGCCATGGCGCTGGTGCTGCTGCTGGCTCCGGACCTGGGGCCCGTCCGGGCTCGGGAGGAGGGCGAGCCCCGCGCGATGGCGGCCTACCTGGGCATCCTCAAGCGCGGGCGCGTGCTGCTCTTCATCTTGCTGGCGGCCATGCCGGCGCGCCTGGTGCTGACGGGCTTCCTCTTCTACCTGACGCCCCTGCGCCTGCATGCGATGGGCTTCACGGAAGCCGCCATCGGCCGGTTGATGATGGGCTACTTCATCGTCACGGTGTTCGCCACGCCGGTGGTGTCGCTGCTGGCGGACCGCCATGGCTGGCACCGGGGGATGATGCTCGTGGGCGGCGGGCTCTCCGGGCTGGGCGTGCTTCTGTTCGCGTCGGCCGGTGGCTCGTGGCAGTTGTTGGCCGCGGTGCTGCTGGTGGGCCTGGGACAGGCGTTGGCGGCCACGCCGCTGCTCGCCAGCATCCCGCCGCTCTTCGCCGAGGAGTGCGCCGGGTTCGGCCTGGACTCGCTCCTGTCTGTCTTCCGGATGATCGAGCGGGTGGGCAGCCTCGTCGGCCCGCTGCTCGCCGCCGCGCTGCTGGGCGCCAGCGGCTTCGTGCGCAGCACCCACGTCATCGGCGTCGGGATGCTCGCGCTCACCGCGGGCCTCGCCGCCTACCTCTTCCTGCGTTCCCTTCCACCCACCACTCCCACTCCGAAAGCCCCATGACCGCCATCACCCAGAACCTGTTGAAGCTGACGCCCACGCAGCGCGAGCACCTGGACGTGTTGTTCCTCGCGCAGTACGCGCCGGACCCCGGAGCCCCGTGGCCGGAGCTGCACCCGGAGCACGGCGTGCTCCCGCGCTACAACCACGAGCTGTTCCACACGCTGACCGGACTGGGGCTGCGGTGCTCGCCGTGCCGCTCGCTGGAGGACCTGGTCCACCTCCGCAGCGAACCCAACTACGTCTTCACGCTGCTCAACTGCGCGCCGGTCCGCAACTCGGAGGTCTTCACGTCGGCGTTCTGTGAATGGTTGCAGGTCCCCTACCTGGGCGCGCCGCCCAACATCCGCGCGCTGGCGGAGGACAAGCACCTCACCAAGCTGATGGCGCGCTCGCTGGGCATCCCGACGGCGCCCTGGGTGACGTGCCCGTCGGAGGGGAAGCTGCCGCCCGCGCCGGACTTCCGGGGGCCGTGGATCATCAAGCCGCGTTTCGGCGCCGCGTCCGTGGGCATCTCCGAGGACAGCATCCAGGAGACGGAGGCCGGGCTGCACGAGCGACTGCGCCTGTTCCAGGACCTGGGCCAGGCCTGCCTCGTGGAGCAACTGGTGCCTGGCCTGGATCTGACGGTGCCGGTGCTGGGCGGCGAGGAGCCCATCGTGCTGGGCGTCGCGGAGGAGACCTCCTCGCTGCCGCACGGCATCGTCACCCACCGGCAGAAGCGGATGCTGGACGGCGGGCGTGAACGCCGCATGGCGCCGCAGGGGCCGCTGGCGGAGACCCTGCGGACGTACGCGCTCCGGCTGTGCGCCGCGGTGCGGGACTTCGACTACCTGCGCGTCGACTTCCGCCAGCACCGCGACACCGGCGAGCTGTTCCTCCTGGAGTTCAACATCGGCTGCAACCTGGGCAGTCACGCGGCGGTGATGTTCACCGCGCGCAACGCGGGGTTCCAGCAGGCGGACGTCATCGAGCACATCCTGCGGCACAGCCTGGACCGGCAGGGCCGGATGTGGCGGAGCGCGTCCGCCCGGACGGAGGCGGGGCGATGACGGCCCGCGCGTTCCTCGCCGCGCTCGTCCTGCTGTCGGCGGTCTCCGCCTCCGCCGCTCCGTACCGCGTCTTCATGGTCATCCACCGCACCGGCGCGGAGGCGGACCAGGGCTTCCGGGACTACCTGCTCAGCGCGGGGCTGGAGGTGGAGTTCACCGTCCGCAACATCGAAGGCGACGCGAACCGGCTGCCGGCGGTCATCCAGGAGATTCGCGCGCGGCGTCCGGACCTCATCTACGCCCAGAGCACGCTGGTGACGGAGGGGCTCGTGGGCCGGCTGGGCGAGGTGGACCCCGCGCGGCACATCACCGACGTCCCGGTGGTCTTCGCCATGGTGTCGGACCCCATCGCCTCGGGGCTGGTGACGCGGCTGGAGGGCTCCGGGCGCAACCTCACCGGCGCCATCCACGTGGCCTCGCTGCCGGTGCAGCTCAAAGCCATGCAGTCGTTCATGCCGCTCAAGCGGCTGGGCGTCGCCTACAACCCGTCCGAGCCATCCCAGCGCAACATGTTCGACAAGCTCACGCAGCTTACCGCGCAGGCGGGCATCGAACTGGTGGCGGTGCACCCGCTCGGCAAGGACGGGAAGCCGGACGCGGCGCGCCTGCCGGCGATGATGCAGGCGCTGGCGGCCCGGAGGCCGGACCTGGTGTACCTGCCTCCGGTGAACTTTTTCGCGCCGCACAGCCAGCTGCTGATGGATGAAGCGATCCGCCTGGGCCTGCCCACCTTCTGCGCCATCGAGGTGCAGCTGGAGGCGGGCGGCATGATGGGCCTGGTGGCGCCCTTCTACAACGTCGGGGGCCTGGCGGGCTTCAAGGCCACGCAGATACTGCGTGAGCACCGCTCACCGGCGGAGCTGCCCGTGGAGACGCTGTCCCGCTTCTCCTTCGAGGTGAACATGCCGGCCGCGCACGCGCTGGGGCTGTACCCGCCCATGCACATCCTCAGGTACGCGCGGATTCGCGAGCGGTAGCGCGGGCCGCCTCCACGGTCCCCAGGTGCAGCAGCTCCTGCAGCAGGTCGAGCATGAGCTGCTGGCCCAGGTCGTGGCCCACCGCGTGAGAGAAGCAGTACGCCAGCCGCAGGGTGCCCCAGCGCTGCGCGAGGGTCGCGGGTGCGAGCGCGATGTCCGTCAGCCGCTGGCACAGCGCCTCCAACGGCGAAGCCACCTGGGAACCGAAGGCGATGCGATGCAGCAGCTGGCCGGTGAGCTCCTGGAGGAAGGACGCATCCTCCCGTGACGCCTCCAGCGCCAACGTCTCCGCCTCCGTCAGGTGGGCCTCCATCCCCGCCGCCAGCAGCACCGCCTCCAGCACGCGAGCGTGCCGCGGGTGGGCGGGCTCCGCCGCCAGCGCGACGGGGGACATGCCATCCATGATGCCCAGGCGCATGTCGCGGGCCTGGGCCTGTGTCAGTCCCAGTTCGCGGCACAGCTGGGCCAGCGGCAGCTGCGCCGGACCCGGGTGGCCGCCGTGCGCGGTCGCGGCCCGCAGCGCCAGTCCGTAGGCCAGCAGGCGGTTGGGGCCGTCCGGCAGTCGCACGCGCAGCGACGCGAAGAAGGCGTCGCCCTCCAGCGGGGCGGCGGTCCGGCGCGCCAGGCGATCCGCGAGCAACTCGCGCCGTGGATCGATGACCTCCGGGTCGCCCAGCACGCCGCGCCAGGCCTCCAGGTGATTCGCCCGGGTGAGGGGGCCCTGCGTCCGGATGACGAAGACCACCGCGTCCAACAGCGCCAGGTCCCTTGTTTCACAAGCCTCTGCGATGTGCGTTCGGATCATGCCGCCAGGACGGCACCGGCGGCGAGGCTGTGATTCCTTCGCGGAAATAAAAGAGGCCCCACGGGGCGCTTACCCCGTGAGGCCTGTCTGAAGTCACCGCATGCGTGTGATTACTTGAGGGTCCGGTTGATGCGACTCACCTCGGAGTCGTGGACCGTCACGGCGTCGAGGATGAGGTTGGCGTAGGCCTGGGCCGCGGTGGCCGGCGTCTTGTTCACCCCGTTCGGACCGTTGAGGTAGAGGTCGAGCGCGCCCACGCTGAGCTTCCACTCGTCCTTCAGTTGGGCCGGGGCCTTCTTCAGGCACTGGAGCCCGGCGTCGATGATGGTCTTGCAGTAGTCCTGCCACTGCGTGTTGCACGCCTGCCAGGCCTTGTGCTGCGTGGTGGTGGAGTTGGGGGGCGGATACATCGGGCTCCAGGACTCGCCGCGGCCCAGGTGCGTGGAGGAGGCCGGGTGGCCGGTGGCCTCCATGAAGATGCTGCAGGGGAAGCACGAGGCCAGCTTCGTCGTCTTCTTGCCCACGGCGATTTCATACGGCGTGCCGGGGTTGTAGGGCGTCTTCTTGTTCGGGCTGAGGTCGTTGGCCAGCTTGTTGACGCGCACGTCGTAGATGGCCTGGATCATCCCGTGCGTGTACGCGCAGATGTCGCGGTTGCGCTGGGGCGCCGGGCCCTCGAAGTGCATGCCCTGCTGCTTGAGCCCTGGCTTCGCCGGGTCATTGTTGTCCTGCTCATTGGCGGCGCCGATCATCCCCCAGGGCTTGTCCGGAAGCGCCTCCGGGGGATGCCACCGCCGCCCGTAGGTGATGTCGAACGGCACGTTGTGCCGGAAGGTGCTCATCAAGCCGGTCTGCCCATCCGTCCGGCCATCGATGAACCCCGTGTAGGCGCCGCGGCCCTGGTAGCCCAGCTTGTCCGCGGTGTCCGCCTGGGTGGCCAGCAGGAACAGCCTGGCGGCGGTGCCGTCCGGCAGCGGCGGGTCGTAGCGGTAGGCGTCGGCGGGGTTCTTGTCTCCGGAGCCGCCGGTGATGCGGCCGCCGGTGGTCCAGATGGGCGTCTTGCCCAGCACCACCTTCTGGTCGGGCTTGAGTCCTGACGCCTGCAGCAGCTGGTTGAGCTTCTGGATGGCGGAGAGGTGGGTGGGGTCCAGCGGCTTCTCCCGCAGCTCCTGCTCGGACAGTTTGTGGCCGTCCTCCACCTCGAAGTCGACCCGCGCGTGCCGCTTGTTCACGTCCGCGTTCGTGAGACGGCTCCAGGCCCACCCGAGGACCGCCGCCGTCATGATGACATCCGCGTCCTTGGCGTATTGCGTACCCGGGCTCAGGATGCCCTGCTGTTTCACCAGGCTCATCGAAGACCTCTCCCTCTGGAGCTTTGAGCGCCCGCTCCGATAGGCGTTGGAGCCAGGACGCGAAGCAGGAGCCCGTTGTGAAGGAGAGGGGACCTCGGGGGCTCAGGGGACAGAGGGCCGGGGAGGTGGCACGCAGGTGTCGAGCGAGTAGGGGCGGCTGCGCGCGCACCAGTCCGGCCGGCCCGCGCCGGTCCACGAGAGGACGAGGTCGGAGGCACTTCCTCCCTGGATCTCCCCGGGCCATGTCTCCACGAGTTGGAGGCCCTGGTCCGCGCTCCAGCGGAACAGATCGATGGGCGGTCCTTCGCGGATGGTGGAGAGCGCGAGCGCCACCGTGTGCTCGGGGCCGCAGAGGACCCGGGGCACGTGGCGAGGGCCCTGGTAGATGGTGGAGCGATGGACCTCCGTGCCGTGCTCAAGCCACACATGCACCAGGTGGGAGCCCCCGAACTCCCCGGTGGCGTCCGTGTCCTTCACGAGCGGGGAGACGACGAGCTCCGCGTCGCCGCACCACTCCTTGACGCTGGTCTGGGCGGGCAGCGTCGCGCGGATCGCTCCGGAGCGCGTGTCGACGAGCAGGCTGTCCCCCTGCATCAGGTTCACGAGGGCCAGCTCCCCGTGAGGGCTCGCCGAAGTGAAATAGACGCCCTCGATGCGCCGGGAGCCCGCTGTCATCACGGAGTCCACCCGGCAGGAGTTGTTCTCCCAGTCCAGCCACTTGCAGGTCCTCACGTGGCGGACGGTGGCGGAGCCCACGGCTTCGGTGCGGTCGGACTCCAGGCGCCGGCCACACGCCGCCGCGAGCAGCAGGCAGGAGAGGAGGGCGGCACGGTGGGGGAG
>NZ_RAWR01000305.1:0-9514 GCF_003986945.1 Corallococcus sp. AB018
GGGGTGCATACCCCGCGGACTCCATCGCCGCCCACGCGCACTCCAGGAGCGCCCGGTGCTGAGGATCCATCTGCTCCGCCTCGCGCGCCGGGTACCCGAAGAACGCCGCGTCGAAGCCCTCCGCCGCCTCCAACACTCCCGCCGCGGTGATCCACTCGTCGCCCTGCGGCAGCCCCAGCCGCTCCCGGCCCGCCGCGTCCAGCCGGGTGATGGAGTCCACCCCGCCCACCAGGTTGCGCCAGTACTGGCGCGCGTCCTCCGCCCCCGGAAAGCGCAGCGCGAGCCCCACCACCGCCACCGCCATGGGCGCGTCCTCGTCCCCGGCGTCCGTCGCGGCCTCGTTCGCGTGGTCCATGGCTCCCGAGCCTGCCAGGGAAGCCCAGAAACCGGGGGACGCCGAAGCCCGCCTGCTCGCCCTGGCGCGGTCAGCCTTGACGCGGTAGTTCTATTTTCCTCAATTTGCAGCAAATCCAGAATCCGGAGCAGCCCACCATGAGCACACAGAGCGCAGTCCCCTCGCCCATGGAGGCGCGGCTGGCCGGGTACTGGCAGGAGCTGCTGGGGGTGGACGCCGTGCGGCCGGAGGACCACTTCCTGGAGGTGGGGGGCAACTCGCTGCTGGCCACGATGCTGGCCAACCGCATCGAGGACGACCTGGGCCTCCAGGTGGGCATGGTGGACCTGTTCAACACGCTGAGCGCGGTGGCGGCCGTCTGCGAGCGCCTCCAGCAGGAGACCGAGGCCACCGGCTGACGCGCCCCGGAGCGTGGCCGCAAGACGACGGGCCGGGCGGGTGGACGGGGCTTGCCTCTTTTCCCCTCGCCCCTGGTTGGGCTAGCAGGGAGACCATGCCCATCCTCGCCCTCGTCCGTCACGGTCAGTCCCTCTGGAACCTTGAGAACCGCTTCACCGGCTTCGTGGACGTGCCCCTCACCGAGCAGGGCCGCGCCGAAGCCCGCAAGGCCGCCGACGCCCTCCAGGACGTGAAGTTCGACGTGGCCTACACCTCCGCCCTCAGCCGGGCGCAGCAGACGCTGGCCATCCTGCTGGAGGCGCTGAAGCAGACCCCGCCCGTCATCCGCGACGCGGCCCTCAACGAGCGCCACTACGGCGACCTGCAGGGCCTCAACAAGGCGGACGCCGCCAAGGAGTTCGGCGAGAAGCAGGTCCACGTCTGGCGCCGCTCCTTTGACGTGCCGCCCCCCAACGGCGAGTCCCTGGAGATGACCGCCAAGCGCGTGCTGCCCTTCTTCGACCGCGCCATCGCGGGCGACCTGCGCCAGGGCAAGAACGTGCTCGTCGTGGCGCACGGCAACTCCAACCGCTCCCTGGTGATGCGCCTGGACAAGCTGTCCGGCGAGACGGTGGTGGGCCTGGAGCTCGCCACCGGCGTGCCGCTCGTCTACGAGATTGGCGCCGACGGACAGGTCGTCTCCAAGCGCGGCTGAGCCGCCCTGACGGCAGGGCCTTCCTGGGGAAGATGGGAGGGGGCTTGAATGAGCGGCCTTCTTGCCCGTCAGATGGGACGAAGCACGAACACCCCCAAGGATGCACACCATGAAGGCCCTGACCCTCGCCGTCGTCCTGCTCTCCTCCGCCGCGGCCCTGGCCCAGACGGCGCCCAAAACGGCGGAATCAGTCACCATCTCTGGCGGCGCCGAGTTCCGCCGCCCGCCGCCCCCGGGCCAGTCCACGCCGCGCCCGGGACCGATGCCCCAGCCGATGCCGATGCCGGTGCCCTCGCGCAACCAGGTCGTCATCGACCGTGAGCAGGTGGCGCGCCGCATCGACCGGCTGGAGAGCGCGCTGCGCGACGCGATGTCCCGCACGAAGGACGCCAAGGGCCGCGAGAGCATCCGCAACGCCATGGAGGAGCTGGACAAGCTGAGCGAGTACGTGGACGACGCCGCGCCGGTGGTGGTCAACCACCCGGCGCCGCTGCCGCCCCCGCCGCCGCCGGTCGTCCGGCCCATCTCGGACGTGCAGTTCCGCAACATCACGGCGGCGATGGTGCGCGAGTCCTTCCCGCGCGAGAAGCTGCGCATCCTGTCGCAGGTGGCCCCGAACGAGAACTTCCTCGTGACGCACATCCTGTCCGTGCTGGGGCAGTTCAACTTCTCCAACGACAAGCTGGAGGTGGTGCGCCTGATGCGGCCCACGCTGCTGGATCCGCAGAACGGCTACCAGCTGTACCAGGCGTTCCCCTTCTCCAACGACAAGCAGCAGCTGCAGGCCATCCTCGACAGCGGCGGGCGCTACTAGCCTTCCCGCGTCACCGGAGCGCGGACCAGATGGTCCGCGCTTCCTGAGAGTCCGCGGTGGCGTGGACGCTGGCCAGCACCCGTCCTTCCGCGTCCAGCGCCAGGACATAGGGGGTTTCGCTGGGAGAGAGGCCCAGGGCCTTGGCCATGTCACCGTTCTTGTCCAGCCAGGTGTCCTGCCAGTAGGACTGAGGCACCTGGCCCTTCGCCTTGCCGCGCGCGGTGCCCTCGCTGACGAAGAACGGCAGCTTGAGGGCAAGGAGCGACTGGCGGTGTACCGAGTCCGAGACGTGCTGGTCCGCCGCGTCGAACCATCCGCGCATCTGGGCGCCCGCGTCCTTGTTGGTGATGACGACCAGCAGCGTGGGACGGCCCTTCAACTCCTCGCTCGCGTGCTTCCCGTTCGTCAGGTCGCGCGCGGAGAACTCGGGCAGCGACTGTCCCTGGGACGGCAGCGCGAACGCGCCCGGAGCCGTGAGCAGTACCCCCGCGAGCGCTGACACCGTGAGAATGGAGCGTCCCCGTCGCGAGCCTCTGGATTGGCGAGCCATGAGAGGACAAGTGTTCACGCGGATGCGGATCCCCTAGCGCCCGGAATGCCTGCGCACGCCCGGCAGCCTGCCCTGCGTGGGGATCCGGTAACGTCAGCGCCCCCCTTTCTCTTCGTACCGGGAGTCCCCCCTTGAGAACCGTCTCCCTCGCACTGCTCCTGCTGCCTCTGACGGGTGGCGCGGCCGTGAAGAGCATCTCCACCGTGGCCGACCTCCAGACCGCGCTTTCGTCCGCGAAGGCCGGGGATGAGCTCGTCCTGGAGGACGGCACGTACACCGTCAACGCGAACCTCAACTGCGCCGCGGAGGGCACCCAGGCCGCGCCCATCATCGTGCGCGCGAAGAACCGCCACGCGGCCGTCGTGCGCTTCAACGCGCAGGAGGGCTTCAAGGTGTCCGGCCGGTACTGGACCTTCGACGGGCTCACGGTGGAGGGCATCTGCGCGAACGACCAGACCTGTGAGCACGCCTTCCACGTCACCGGCCACGCGGAGAACTTCGTCCTGCGCAACAGCCGCGTGCGCGACTTCAACGCGCAGCTCAAGGTGAACGCGTCGAAGAACGCCGGCGGCGTGTGGGAGATCCCGCACCGGGGCCTCATCGAGAACAACGAAATCTACGACACGCACGCGCGCGCGACGGGCACGCCCGTGACCAAGCTGAACATCGACACGGGCGACGACTGGGTGGTCCGCGACAACGAACTGCATGACTTCTCCAAGCAGGGCGGCATCTCCTACGGCGCATTCATGAAGAGCGGCGGCAACCGCGGCCTCTTCGAGCGCAACCGCGTCCTGTGCGTGAAGGACCAGCCTGCGGGGGACACGCGCATCGGTCTGTCGTTTGGCGGAGGCGGAACCGGGAACGAGTTCTGCGCGCCAGCCTTCGACCCGACCGTGCCGTGCTCGCCGGAGCACAAGGACGGAATCATCCGCAACAACATCGTGGCGAACTGCTCGGACGTCGCGGTGTACCTGAACAAGGCCGCGAACACGCGCGTGCTGTTCAACACGTTCATCGGCACGACGGGCGTGGACTATCGCTACGCCCCGTCCACTGGCGAGGCCATCGGCAACGTGATGTCCGGCCTCATCCGCAACCGCGACGGCTCCAGCGTCACCACGAGCTCGAACCGGATGAGCGTGACGACCGGCGACTGGGCGGGCTGGTACGTGGCGCCGCTCAAGGGCGACCTGACCCTCAAGGGCGACGTGTCGGTCCTCGTCGGCGCGGCCCCGCGGAACACCCTGGTGCCGGAGGACTTCTGCGCGCGCCCCCGGCCCGCCACGACGACGCTGGGAGCCCTGGAGCACTCGCTGGGTAACTGCCCCGCGAACACGGGCGGCGGCACGGACGCGGGCACCGGCGGAGCCACGGACGCGGGCACCGGCGTGGATGCGGGCACCGGCACGGACGCGGGCACCGGCACCACGGACGCGGGCGTCGTTCCGGACGCGGGCCCGGGCCCGGAGCAGGAGCCGCCGGACGAGGATGACGGCGGTTGCACCGCGAGCCCTGGCCTGCTGCCCGCGCTCCTCGGGCTGCTCGTGCCCCTGGCACTGCGTCGGCGCGCCCGTCGCTAGCAGAGGCCTGGCGAGGCGGCTGGAGACCCCAGCCGCTTCGCTCCCTCACCCGCGCGCTTTAGAACGCGGTGGAGACGAACAGCCCCGGGCGGATGGCCAGGATGCCGCCCACCACCAGCGCCAGCGACACCAGCGTGCCCACCAGCGGCAGCACGTAGCCGGGCGGCGTGCGCCGGCGGTTCGCGGACAGGGGGCCCTGGATGGCGCCCACCGCGAGAATCATCATCACGATGTGCCCGATGAGCGCCGGGTAGTACCCGCGCGTCAGCAGCACGCCAATGCCCACGAGCAACTGCAGCTGCATGAAGCCGGAGTAGGACGCGCCGATGATGCGCCCCACCTTGTCGAACGGGCGCTTCGTGGCGACCGCGAACGCGAAGAACGCGAGCGCGATGACACCGGACAACAGCACCAGGTAGCGAAGACCCGAGTGGAGATGGAAGAAGAAGGTCATGGACGCGAGGGTTTAGCACCCGCCGGGCGGGGCGCGACGTTTCCTGCAAGCTACGACGGGTCCGGCTTGGGCGTGCGCTTCGTGCTGGGGGGCAGGGGCGGCGCGGAGATGCGCTCGGTGGGGGGCAGCTCGCCCGTGAGGCTCTTGAGGAAGGCCACCAGGTCGTCCACCTCGCCGTCCTTCAGCGTGCGGCCCAGCTGGTAGCGGCCCATCAGGCGCACCATGGTGGGCAGGTCCTTCACGCTTCCGTCGTGCAGGTAGGGCCCGGTCATCTCCACGTTGCGCAGGGTGGGCACGCGGAAGTAGCCCCGGTCGGCCTCGTTCTTCGTCGCGTCGAAGCGGCCCGCGTCCGTGAGGGCCGGGTACGCCTCCACCAGCCCCAGCTTCTGGAACGAAGAGCCGCCCACCGCCGGGCCGTTGTGGCACGTGGTGCAGCCGGTGGTGACGAAGGCCTCCAGGCCGCGCTGCTCCTGCGCGCTCAGGGCCACGTGCTCCCCCGCGAGGAAGCGGTCGAAGCGCGACGGCGTGGTGAGCGTGCGCTCGAAGGCGGCCAGCGCCCGGGCGGCGTTCGCCAGCGTGACGGGCTTGCCCCCCTTGGGGAAGGCGGTGCGGAAGCGCGTGCTGTACTCGGGGATGGAGGACAGCGTGGCCTCGACGCGCTTCGCGTCCGGCATGGCCATCTCCACCGGGTTCATCATCGGCCCTTCCGCCTGGGCCTCCAGCGTGGCGGCGCGCCCGTCCCAGAACTGCGCGATGTAATGGGCCGCGTTGTAGACGGTGGGCGAGTTGCGGCTGCCCTTCTGCTTCTTGTGACCTTCCGACAGCGCCTTGTTGTCCACGCCGAAGGTGTCGAGTCCGTGGCAGCTGTTGCAGGACACGTCGTGGTTCTTCGACAGGCGGGGCTCGTGGAAGAGCATGCGCCCCAGGGCCACCTGCTCCGCGGTGTCGTCGGGCAGCGGCGCCTGGTTGCGAGGAGCCTGGAAGAAGTGCGACGCCAGCTTCGCCACCGCCGCGGCATCCGGTGCCGTGGGCTTCGGAGCCTGCTCCGCCACGGGAGCGGGCGCGGCCGGCTTCACCTCCGGAGCCTTGTCTGGGGAGCGCTCACAACCGGCGAACAAGCCCGTTCCCATCACAGACAGGGTGAACCCGAGCAGCAATCGATTTCGCGTCATGTGAAGAGCCTCCCGGATGCGGCGCGGAGCGCACCGTACCAGTGCCCCGGGCGGCTGGCGTCGCGACAGAACGTCGCACCCACGGCGCGGCCTTTCCCATTCCATCAGTCTGGCAGCGCCTGCCCGGACGGCGGCCCGGCGGACGCGGCCCGAGCCTCCTGCGGAACAATCCCCGCGCCGCTACCTCTTCTTCAAGGTCTCGGTTACACGCAGTGGCGCATCCGCCAGGAAGCGGGGCGCCACGGAGGACGGCGGATGCAGGATGGAGACACGGGCG
This sequence comes from Corallococcus sp. AB018, assembly GCF_003986945.1. Classification (NCBI taxonomy): domain Bacteria; kingdom Pseudomonadati; phylum Myxococcota; class Myxococcia; order Myxococcales; family Myxococcaceae; genus Corallococcus; species Corallococcus sp. AB018. Next base: position 6,299 of record NZ_RAWR01000305.1, read on the forward strand.
GCAAGGGGCGGGAGGTGGACGTGCTCGTCTGCCGCAAGTGCCTGACGAAGAGCGCCCGGAGCGGAGGGCAGGACCTGCCGCGCTGGCTCCAGGGGGAGCTGGCCGAGAAGGGCCTCGCCGGCCAGGTGCGCGTCACGCCCACCGGATGCATGAACCAGTGCCCGCGCCGGCAGGTCACCGTGCTCGTCTCCGACTCCGATGATCCCGAAGGCCGCCTGCTGCTGGTGGAGCCCCGGCTGCAGCGCGACCTGCTGCTGAAGTTCGTGGAGCGCCGCGCGCGCCCGGACGCTCCCTCCGCCACGCCCGGCGACGGCGACGCTCCGGGGGGGCAGGAGCACCTCGGTGATGAACCGGTCCACGAGGAACGAGGCCAGTAGCCCCGTCGCGGTGCCAGCGGTGTCCCACGCCAGGTCCTTCACGGAGAAGACGCTGCCGCGAGCCTTGTCGTACACCTCCTTGCCCAACCCCACGCCCAATCCCAGTCCCATGCCGGTGAGCGCCCGCGCGCCCGGTGAATCGAAGAGGACGGCGCCGGCCCCGTAGCCCACGCCCGTGGCCGCCGCGCACGCCGCGAAGTGTTTGGGCTTGTCGCTGCCAAACCAGTCATCACCGGACGCGGCGCGGCCAGAGGCCGGGACAGCGAGGAGCACGAGGGCAGCGAGCGCGGAACGGGCGGACATGCATCCATCCTGTAGCATCCTCCGCGGAGGACGCGACCTGGGCTGAGAGTGAAAATCCGGCGCGTTTCCACGCTTGCCGACCCCCACGGTTGGTGCGTTTTGGAGACGAGGCCCGCACGTGGGCTTATGCTCGACTCGTTTTGAAAGGCTTCGGTCCCTCGCTCAACTTCCGGCAGACCCGGCACCCCGCGTTGGATGGCGCGCGAGGACTGGCCGTGCTCGCCATGGTGATGGGTCACACGCTGGACGCGCTGCTGGCGCCCGCGTTCCGGGACCATCCGTGGATCCAGGAGTATTGGAAGATCCGGGGCATCACCGCGCCGCTGTTCCTGCTGGTGAGCGGCTGGGCGGTGGTGATGGCGCTGGGCACGAAGCCGGGCGCCGCGAAGGACTCCTTCGGCCGCCGATTCCGCCGCGCGCTGCTGTTGCTCTTCCTGGGCTACCTGCTGCACTGGCCGGGCTGGGGCGCGGTGCGCGCGCTGGGCTTCTCCGAAGCCATGCTGCGCAAGGTGTTCCAGTTCGACGCGCTTCAGTGCATCGGCGCGGCGCTGCTCCTGGGCGCGATGGCGCTGGTGGTGACGCCGAACCGGGGCGCCCGGGCGCTGCTGCTGGGCGGGCTGGCGGTGGGCATCCCCCTGGCGAGCGCCGGGATGTGGGACGCGGGCGCGCACCTGCCGGTGCCGTTGCAGCAGTTCATTGGCAATGGGGAGGGCAGCCGCTTCCCGTTCTTCCCCTGGGCGGGCTTCTTCTTCGCGGGCGCGTTCGCCGCGCACGCCCTCCACCTGCTCAAGCCGGGCCTGCCGCAGGGCTTCTCGTTGCTCGCGCTGGGCGGAGCGCTGCTGGCGCTCACCCGTTGGGTGCCCGTGGAGTGGACGCCCACCAGTCCCACGATGGTGCTGTACCGCGTGGCGCAGGGCCTGCTGGTGCTGGGCGTCGTGAACCTGCTGCCGCAGCGGGTGAGCGGCCTGCTGGCGCCGCTGGGACGGCTGTCGTTGTGGATCTACGTGCTGCACCTGCCGGTGGTGTACGGCTGGGCGGACATCGCGGGCCTCGCGCAGCGCATCGGTCCCCGGCTGGGCATCGCGGCGGCGCTGGGTACCTCCGTGGCGCTGCTGGTGGGCTGCTACCTCATCGCCCGGATGGGCCGCTGGGTCCGCGAGCAGGCCCGTCCGTGGCGCGCCGGCTCCACCACGCTGAACGCCAGCGTCGGCACAGCGCGCCTGGGCCAGTAGTAGGAAGCCCCGACCGTTCACGCGGCCGGGACGACGGCGCGCAGGGCGGCCACGCTCGCGGCCTCAGCCCTCGGAGCCGGTGCGAGGCAGCTTCGCGGGCGGCTCGGTCGCGTTGCCACGCGCCACCAGCTCACGCGTCACGGCCTCCAGTGCGTTGATGCGGCGGCCCGCGCGGCCCCGGGCCCACGTCGCCACCTCCGGCGCCTTGAGCAGCTCCACCGCCTGCTCCACGCCGCCTGCCTTGCCCTTGAGCGCCCGCGCGGTGACCAGCCGCACGTTGCGCGCGGCCCTGCGCGTCAGGCCGCTGTTCCACAGCAGGTCCAGGGCGAACGAGGTCCACACCGTCAGCTCGTCGTCCGGGCGCAGGAACGCCTCGAAGCGGGCCAGCGCCTGGGCACGCGGCTCACCGGCGCGCAGCTCCTCCTCCGGAAGCTCGACGTGCAGCGACGTGCTGTACGCGAGCGGCTGCTCCGGCGCGATGACCGCCTCGAAGCGCTCGCCCGTGGCGTAGCGGACCGCCACCAGGTGCACCAGCTCCGGCGGGATGCCCGCCTCCAGCGGGTGCGCGTTCGCCTCCGCGTAGAAGAGGACCAGCCGGTCCGCGGCATCCGCCAGCGAGCGCAGCTCCAGCGGCGGGCGCCACTCGCCCTTGTAGATGCGGCGGCGGTTGGGCCCCGTGCGCGTCTCCTGGCGCTCCAGCTGCGTGTCCACCATGAACTCGAACGCGCCCAGCATGCGGTCGAAGTACTCGGGCTTGCCCTCCAGCTGGCCCAGGATTTCCGCCACCGCCTCGATGGTGGAGACGCAGTGGTCCGCCGGCTCCGCGCGGATGCGGTAGTTGCTGGGGCGGCGCGGCACGAAGCCGATGCGCGGCAGCGCCGCGAGCACCGGGTTGCGCATCACCACCTTCTTCGCCTGCGGCCAGGTGCCGTCCACGACGATGAGCGTCTCCGGAGGATTCGCCTGGGCCTCCTCCACGGAGATGGCGTCCTCGCCCGGGAAGAGCACCGCGACGCGCTCCGGGTTCTTCGCCAGCTCCTCCAGCCGCGCGTGGCCGGAGAAGTCCACGCCCCGGTGCAGCTCCGAGTTGGTCAGCGACAGGTGCGCCATGCGCGCCGTGCCAATGGCCACGCGCCGCTCCCTCGGATGCTGGAGGAACACCACGCGCGTGCGCGTCTGGAGCTGGGGGACATGCGCGCAGTAGCACGCGCTTTCAGGACGCAGACACTTGATGCAGAAGGTACGCACGCCCGGCCCTTTATCACGGCCCCGCCCCGCCCTGCCCCGGTCGACCGGGCACGACC
>NZ_RAWR01000306.1:0-9480 GCF_003986945.1 Corallococcus sp. AB018
GTGGCAAGGGTGGCACCTCAAGCGCCCCCACGTCCGGCGACAACGGAGGAACGCTCGTGCTGGTGAACGGTGCTGGCGGCGGCGGCGGTGGCGCCGCGGGCTCCATCCACCTGCGCAGTGTTCGCTCCTGCGTCCTGAACGACGCCGTGCTCAGCCCTGCCCCTACGGGTGGCTGTCCCACCCCCGCCCCCTGACGTGTCGGGTTGGCCACGGGTCACGTCATCAGCCGCGAGGTTTCAGGGGAGAAGGGACGACAGGTAAGCTGCGGAGCCATGTATCGGCTCTGCCTGTTGGGATGTGTGTTGATGCTGGCCGCCTGCGGGGAGAAAGCCCCTGACGAAGGCGCCATCCGAGTGTCCGTGACCTACGGCACCTTCAAGCCCGCGTGCGTGCGCGTGGAGGCGAAGGACGCGAAGGGGCACCAGGAGGCCACGGACATCCCTGCCAGCGCGTTCAAGAACCCGGAGAAGCAAGAGGTCCTGGTCGCGGTGCGCCGCAAAGCGGACTGGGACACGGCGCTGAGCCTCACGGTGTCGTCGTTCACGGAGGCCACGGGCGACCGGTGCGCGGGCGAGGTCGTGGAGACGCGCTCCAGCGAGCAGCCCGTGGTCGTCCCCGCGAAGGCGTTCGCCCGGTGGGACCTCCGGCTCTCCGCCGAGGACAGCGACAAGGACGAGCACCTCACGGGTGCCACCTGGAGGAAGCAGCCCGACTGCGACGACTTGAACGCGGACATCCACCCTGGCGCCACCGAGACCTGCGGCGGCACGGTGGACCTCAACTGCAATGAACTGGTGGGCTGCCAGGAGGCGAACTGCTACGGCACGCCATGCGACGACGGCGATGCGTGCACGCTGAACGACCGCTGTGTGGGCACGGGCCGCGAGGCGCGGTGTGCCCCCGAGAGCACGAAGACCTGTCCCCAGCCTGGCGGCGCGTGCCAGCCACGTCAGGAGTGCAAGCCCGAGACAGGCATGTGCGAGACCGTCAGCTCCCCCGCGGGCCAGCCCTGCGACGACGGCAACAAGTGCACGAACGCAGACAAGTGCGACGCCAACGGGACGTGCTCGGGCACCCCGCTGTCTTGCACCACCACGGAGCAGTGCCTGGCGGCCCAGGGCACCTGCAACACGAGCACGGGCGCCTGTGAATTCACTCCGAGCCCCAACACGACTCCCTGCCAGGACACCGAGAGGTGCACCGAGCCGGACCTCTGTGATGGGAACGGCCACTGCGTGGGAACGCCCAAGGTCTGCACGCCGCCGCTGTGCCAGCGGGTCAAGCAGGTCTGCTCGGCCACGAGCGACTGCGAGTTCGAGCCCGACGTCAACGGCCTCTGCACGACTTCGGGAGGAGTTCCCGGTGTGTGCCAGGCGGACCTCTCGTGCAGCCCGTTCCCCTACCGGCCCTACAACTTCGATCCGACGACCATCGCGGCCGCGGACATCGGTGAGCTCAAGACCAGCGCTGACATCACGTTCAACACCGCCGACAAGAGCTGGAACCCCACGAGTGCCATCTCCACCGCGGCATCGCTCAAGATTGTGTCGATGCCGCAGCAGAACGGGAATCCGCCCGTGCTGCTCATCCCGGTGAAGACACTCGAGCTGAGTGGGACTCTGCGAATCACTGGCTCCTCCCCTGTCATCCTGGCGGTCTATGGCGACGCGAACGTCAGCCAGTCCATCCTGGCCTCGGGCAGCATCATGAATCCCACCGCGGCTTGCGGCGCCTCCCAGGGCGGGAACGGCACGTACGGCGGAAAGACTGGCGGTGGCGGTGGCGGCGCTGGCAATGGCACGCCTGGCGTTAACGGAGGAGCGGGCTACAACAACAGCCAAAGGTTTGGCGCTGCGGGAACATCCCGGCCCACCGGGGCCGAGCCCCTCCTGGGAGGCTGCCCGGGCGGCAACGGTGGCGGCAATGGTTCCGCCACTCCCGGCACGGGTGGAGCCGGAGGCGGCGCCATCCAGTTGTCGGTCGCACGCAATCTGACGATTTCGAAAGCCGTCGGCGCGAGTGGCTTCGGTGGACAGAGAGGCGTTGGAGGGGGCGCGGGCGGGGGCGGTAGCGGCGGCCGGGTGGTGCTCGAAGCCTTCCAGCTGACGCTCCATGCGAGTGCCCGCGTCACTGCCAATGGCGGCGGTGGTGGCAGGGGTGGCAGCAGTACAAACAATGACGGCGTGGATGGAGCCAATGGCAGCGAGGACTCAGCGAACCCAGCCGCTGGCGGCGACAGCGGGAATGACACAGGAGGAAGCGGCGGCGCTGGCGGGGCCGGCACGGCAGGTCCCGTCAAAGGCTCTGACGGAATCAAGGACGCCTTCAATACCGAAGGCAGCGGCGGCGGAGGCGGCGGCGCCGCGGGCTCCATCCACCTGCGCAGCGTCCAGTCCTGTTCCCTCGCGATTGGGCACCTCATCAGCCCTCCGGCCTCAGGTGGTTGCACGGCCCCCTGACCCGCCTCCCGCCTGGAATTCCAGCAATGGAGGGCTGACGGGTACAGTGCGGCACCATGCGTCTGTTCTGTCTATTGACCTGCGTGGTGCTGCTGTCCGCCTGCCGCATGAAGGAGCCCGCCGAGGGCGTGCTTCGCGTGACCGTGAAGTACCCGTCCTACCGACCCCAGTGCCTACGCGTAGAGATAGGTGACGGGAGCAATCGGGTGGGAACAGACCTTCCCTCCGACCAGCTCAAGGGGCCTGACGCGAAGGAAGTTCAGGTCGCGATGGTCCGCAAGGCGGCGTGGGGCGATCGGCTGAACGTGACGGTGACTTCATTCTCTGCCTTCAACGGCAATCAATGTGCGGGGGCACTCGTGGAGGTCCACGAGGACCGTGCGTTGGATGCACCGCCCGGCAAGTCCATCGACTGGACCGTCACCTTGCTGGCTGCGGACCGGGATGGCGACGGCTTCGTCGCGAGTGTTTCCGGCACGGAATTGCCCGACTGTGATGACTCCCGCTCGGACATCTACCCGGGGGCCATTGAAATGTGCACCGCGGATATCGACTCCGACTGCGATGGCCACAAATCCTGCGAGGACAGCGACTGCTTGGAAAAGCCCTGCATCGATGGCGACGTCTGCCATGATCCAGGTTCCTGCAATGGCAGCGGTGCATGCATTGGCATACCCACACCTTGCCCGGCCAAGGATTGCACTCAGGTAGCGGGCTGCACGCGTAACTCGTCCTGCCTTTACTCACCCGATCCGGCACAACTCAACCAGCCTTGCGGCGAAGACGGGTCTGGGATTCCGCATGTTTGCCGTGCCGATGGCCAATGCGTCACGTTTCCCTTTGTCCCGAGCAACTTCGATCCGAACAGCATCCCAAGCCAGGAGATTGGTGAACTGCGAACCACCGGGGCCGTGGTGTTCGACACGAGCGTCGGCACCTGGGCGCCCGCTGGCGCTGGCCCAGATACGGGAGACTTCACCATCAAAACTCTGCCCCAGTCTGGAGACGCCCCCGAAATCCTTCTCATTCCCGTGCGGACCCTGGCCCTGGGCGGCGAACTGCGCATTGTAGGCAGCCGCCCGGTCATCTTCGCGGTGTATGGGGATGCGACCCTGAGCCATGACATCCTGGCCAGTGGGCGCATCGTGAACGGAGCGCCGGTTCCCGGAACCGGGGGCAATCGAGCATGCGCAGCGTCGCAGGGCAAGATGGGGACGAGACAAGTTTACTCGGACGAATCCGGGGGTGAAGCCAGGCTACAAATCCTGGGCGGAGGTGGAGGCGGCGCGGGCGGTGCAACGATTGGAGCGCTTGGCGGCAGCACCTCAAACACCTCGACCACGGGGGGTGACATGGGGGTCCAGCAGGCATCGGCCATCTCGCCACTCTTTGGGGGATGCGCGGGAGGCAATGGAGTTAGCCAGACTGGCTCCGGTGGCGCTGGTGGTGGCGCCATTCAGCTCTCCGTAGCCAGGACGCTGACCATTCGGAAGGTCGTTTCGGTGAGTGGCGGAGGTGGCCTGGGTGGCTTGGCGTCCACCACGATGTCCGATCCTTGGACAAGGGTAGCTTTCGCGAATGGGGGCGGTGGCGGCGGAAGCGGAGGTCGCATCGTCCTGGAAGCATTCCAGGTGAATCTGACCTCCGATGCGCGTCTCACAGCCAACGGCGGCGGTGGCGGTGAAGGTGGCACTGCTGACTTCAGCATCGATCAAGACGGAGCCAACGGCGCGAATGGCAGCGAGACCCGTGGCGTTCCTGCCACCGGCGGCTCAGGAGCGAGCGCCACAGGTGGTGCGGGTGGCGAAGGCGGTGCGTCGAACCTTCCTGTGAAGGGCGCCGGAGGAGGTTTGTCTGGAGGCGGAGGCGGCGGGGGCGGCGGGGGCGCCGCAGGCTCCATCAACCTGCGCAGCGTCCAGCCCTGTGTCATCAATGCCTCATCCGTGATCAGTCCCGCACCCACGGGTGGCTGCGCACCCCTCTGACCCGGCCGGAGGGCAACCAGCCCAGCACCCCCGCTGTGAAGTTTCACACACTTGATGTGAAATCATGTACGGTATGTTTCGCCTGTCGCACGACGCGCGGGCGAAACACATCTCAGGGGGAATCACATCATATGAATGGCAAGCAAGTGCTGCGTCGCGGCGCGGTGGTGGGCTTTGGCTTCTTCGCGCTGATGGGCTGTGGGGGCCCGGATGTCGCGATCCAGGAGCCGGAGCTCGGCAACGTCGAGCAGGGCGTCGTCGTGTCGACCAACGGCAGCTTTGAGAACAACAACATCGGCAATTTCAACTACGTGGTCCTCAACGCCGGGAGCACGGCGCTGCCGGGCTGGACCATCACCAGCGGAATCAAGGTGATGAAGAACACGTACAAGGCGGCGCAGAGCGGCATCCAGTCCATCGACCTCAACGGCCTGGGCGCGGGCTCCTTGTACCAGGACGTCCCCACCGTCGTCGGCGGCGGCTACACGGTGTCCTTCTACGTGTCCAACAGCCCCACCTGCACCACCGTGTCCCGGTCGGCCACCCTCAACTACGGCCCGAGCACCGCCAGCTTCTCCAACAGCTCCGGGACGTGGTCGACGTTCCCGCGCACCTACGTGTTCAACGCCACCAGCACCGTCTCGCGGATCGAGCTCATCAGCACCTCCGGTGGCGTCGGCTGCGGTCTGGCCATCGACAACCTCACGGTGACCGGACCGTGATGACGCAGCCCGTCCGCTGATCCGTGCGGGCCCCGGGCCGCCGCTCCCCTACCCGTGGGGCGGCGGCCCTATCAGCGACTGGACGGTGGACCGTGGGTCGCCGGATCGCCCTGTTCCACCTCACAGGCGCAGCATCCGGTTCTGACCTGCTTGGAGGGCAGCAGTCAGTGCAATGGCACCACCCGCCAAGCCATCCACACCCAAGGTGAACGAACCTGGAGTGCGCTTCGCCTGTCATTGAACACAGGCGAAACACATCTCAACGGGAATCACATCACATGAATGCCAACCCCATGCTGCGTCTTGGCACCCTGGTGGGCTTTGGCCTCTTCACGCTGGCGGGCTGGGGGGTCCGGACTCCGCGCGCTCCGAGCCGGAGCTGAGCAGCGTCGAGCAGGGCATCAACGTCGCCACCAACGACAGCTTCGAGACCCACGCCATTGGCGCGTCCAACTCCGTCATCCTCAACCCGTCCAGCAACGCGCTGCCGGGCTGGACCATCACGTCCGCCATCCACGCGGATCCAGTTCACCAGCACGTCGAGGTTCACCGACTGCGGTCTGGCCATCGACAACTTCACGGTGACCGGGCCGTGAACCGCGCGAGCGCCTGGTTGCCCTCCAGACGCCCGCCGTTCATCGATGCACGTTTCATCACGGGCTCCGCTCTGCGCACTGGCCATCGCTCGGCGAAACCCCGAAGTTCCATCCCCCAGCAGTGGCCTCCATTCTTGAAGGCGCGCATGGGCGTGGAGGCACATGGGCGCGGCGGACGACATCCTGCGAGGCGGTGGCGCGTGTGGCGCCCTGCTGCGGCAGGTGGACTGGGCGAGGACGTCCCTGGGCCCCGTGGAGACCTGGCCCCAGTCGCTGCGCACGGCCGTCAGCATCGTGCTCGCGTCCGACTATCCGCTCTACGTCGCGTGGGGTCCGGAGTTCGTCCAGTTCTACAACGACGCGTACCGGCCCATCTGCGGACGCACGAAGCACCCCGCTGCCCTGGGGCAGGCAGCGGCCGTCACCTGGCCGGAGGTCTGGCACATGCTCGGCCCCGGCTGGGAGCGCATGCGCCAGACCGGCGAGGCCATCTTCGTCAATGACCTGATGATGCCGCTCGACCGCAACGGCTTCGTCGAGGAGTGCTACTTCACCTACAGCCACTCGCCCGTGCGCGACGAGTCCGGCGACGTGGCGGGCATCTTCGCGGCGCTCACGGAGACCACCGGACAGGTGGTGGGTACGCGGCGGCTGGACATGCTGCGCGAACTGGGTGCCTCCACCGCGGACCGGGCCACCACGGACGACGCCTGTCGCGAGGCCATACGAGTCATCGCCGCTGCGCCGCTCGACGTGCCCTTCGCCCTGCTCTACCTGGTGGATGACGCCACTGGCACCGCGCGGCTCGCCGGGACGAGCGGGATGGCGGCGGGGGATGCGCTCGCTCCCGAGTCGATTCCCCTCCCGGACAGCACGGGTCAGGCGCGCGCGGACTGGCCCCTGGGCGACGCCGCGAGCACCCGCGCGGCCTTCCTCTGGGAGAGGCTGCCAGGGGAGACAGGCACCGTCGCGGTGGGGCCGTGGCCGGAGGGAACGGCCTCCGCATGGGTGCAGCCCCTTCCGCGCGCGGGGCATGCGCGGCCCGCGGGCTTCCTGGTGACGGGGCTGAGCCGCAGGCTGGCACTGGATGAGAAGTACCGGGGCTTCCTGGAGCTGCTGGCCCGGGGCGTGACGACGGCCATCTCCCAGGCCCGCGCCCGCGAGGAGGAGCGCCGCCGCGTGGAGGCGCTGGCCGCGTTGGATCGCGCGAAGACGGACTTCTTCAGCAACGTGAGCCACGAGTTCCGCACTCCGCTGGCGCTGATGCTGGGGCCGGTGGAGGACGGCCTCCAGGATCCGCTGGAGCCGCTCGGTCCCCGGCAGCTCGAACGGCAGCGGACGGTGCACCGCAATGGCTTGCGGCTGCTCAAGCTCGTCAACACGCTGCTGGAGTTCTCCCGCATCGAAGCGGGCCGCCTGCACGCGACCGCGGTGCCCACCGACCTCGCCGCGCTCACCCGCGGGCTCGCCAGCGGCTTCCGCTCCACCGTGGAGCGCGCGGGCCTGACGCTCGACGTGGACTGTCCCCCGCTGCCGCACCCCGTGAAGGTGGATCCGGATCAGTGGGAGAAGATCGTCCTCAACCTCATCTCCAACGCGTTCAAGTTCACGCACCAGGGCGGCATCCGCGTGAGCCTGCGCTGGCGCGGAACGCAGGTGGAGCTGCGCGTGGCGGACACCGGCACGGGCATTCCACCGGAGGAGCTGCCGCTCATCTTCGACCGCTTCCACCGAGTGCAGGGCGCGCAGGGACGCAGCTACGAGGGCAGCGGCATCGGGCTCGCGCTGGTGCGGGAGCTGGTTCGCCTGCATGGCGGCGACGTGCAGGCGGAGAGCCGCCCCGGCCAGGGCAGCACCTTCACGGTGACGCTGCCCGCGGAGGCGTCCTCCCTGGCTGACGCTCCACGGGAGACGGCGGCGTCCACGTCCGAGCGCGTCCCGACGAGCGCGACCGCCGCGACGTTCCTGGAGGAGGCGTCCGGCTGGTTGGGGCCGGAGGGCACGCCGGCCATGCTCGCGGTCGACGCGGCCCCCGCGCCCCTCATGAGGACCGTGGGCGGCCATGTCCTGTTCGCGGACGACAACGCGGACATGCGCGCGTATGTGCACTCGCTGCTCGCGGACCGCTTCGAGGTGACGCTCGCGGCGAATGGACTGGAGGCACTGGAGTCGTGCCGGGCCCGGATGCCGGACCTCGTCATCAGCGACGTGATGATGCCGGAGCTGGATGGCTTCGGGCTCCTGCGGCGGCTGCGCGAGGACCCGACGACGGTGCACGTGCCCGTCATCCTGTTGTCCGCGCGCGCCGGCGAGGAGGCCACGGTGGAGGGCCTGCGCATGGGCGCCACCGACTACCTGGTGAAGCCGTTCTCCGCGCGGGAGCTGCTGGCGCGCGTGGAGGGGAATCTCGCGGCGGCACGGGCGCGCAGGGAGCAGCGCCTGGCGGAGCGGGAGCGCGAGAAGCTGATTGCCGTGGTGGAGCAGTCCTCGGACCTCATCGGCATTGGAGGACCGGACGGACGGGCGCTGTTCGTCAACGAGGCGGGCCAGCGGATGCTGGGACTGGAGGGGCCGGAGGCGGTGCGGAGCACGCACCTGTTCGACTACTTCCTGGAGGAGGACCGCGCCTACGTGCGCGACGTCATCCTGCCCAGGCTGCGCGAGCACGGGCGCTGGGACGGAGAGTTCCGCCTCCGCCACTTCCGCACCGGAGCGGCGATCCCCGTCCACTACAACTTCTTCACGCTGCGCGATGCCGCGACGGGCGAGGACATGGGCATCGCCACGGTGAGCCGCGACATCACCGAACGCCACCGGCGCGAGGCGGAGGCGCGGGAGCAGCGGGAGTTCGAGCAGCAGCTCATCGGCATCGTCAGCCACGACCTGCGCAATCCGCTCAACGCCATCCTCCTGTCGGCGAACGCCCTGCTCCAGCGCGATGACCTGGGGGAGCGCGCGACAAAGAACACCGGCCGCATCATCAGCAGCGCCGAGCGCGCCAACCGCCTCATCCGCGACCTGCTGGACGTGACCCAGGCGAGGCTGGGCGGAGGGCTGCCGGTGCAGCGGCGCCGCATGGACTTCCACGAGGCCACGCGCCACGCGCTGGAGGAGGTCCAGGTGGCGTTCCCGGAGCGGCAGGTGGTCCTGGATCAGCAGGGCGACGGCCTGGGCTCGTGGGACGAGGAGCGTCTGGGCCAGGTGGTTCAGAACCTGGTCACCAACGCCCTTCGCTACGGCGAGCCGGGCTCCACGGTGCGGGTGTCCACTCGCGAGGAGGGGGACGACCTCGTCCTGGAAGTCCACAACCGGGGCCGGCCCATTCCGCCGGAGATGCTGCCCACCCTCTTCCAGGCCATGCGGCGCGGCCACCATGACGAAGGCCGCTCGTCACGCAGCGTGGGGCTGGGGCTCTACATCGTGCAGCAGGTGGCGCGGGCGCACGGAGGCCACGTGAGCGCGACCTCCAGCGAAGAGGCCGGAACGACGTTCACGGTCCGCATGCCGAGGGAAGCGCCCCCCGCCTACGACACCGTGTCCTGAAGCCCTATTCGTCCGCCCGGAGCGCGATGGCCGGCGTCACGCGCAGCGCGCGGCGGGCGGGCAACCCACTGGCCACGAGCGCCACCGCGCCCAGCAGCAGGGGCACGCCTCCGAACGTCAGGGCGTCCAGCGCGCCCACGCCGTAGAGCATCCCCGCGAGGCCGCGCGCGAGCAC
>NZ_RAWR01000307.1:0-9405 GCF_003986945.1 Corallococcus sp. AB018
CCCCGTGGCCGCCTGGAACGCCGCGATGAGCAGCGCCTGCACCGCCGGGTCACTCAACGACAACACCCCGCCCGGCAACGGCACCCCGCTGTCCCCCGGACACGCCACGTCCCCGTAGGGATTCACGTCCGGCCGGCACAGCGCGTACGTCACCGTCACCGGACGCGCGTCCGGCGTCACCGCCAGCGCCGTGAACGTCACCGGCGGCGGCAGCGTGGAGGCGTTCGGATCCAACGCCAGCTCCGGCGGCTCCGCCTTGATGCCGAGCACGCGCACGCTGCGAATCTCACTCTGGGCTTCGAAGTCGGGGCCACTGCACGCGCTCGACCCCAGCAATGCAATGACAGACAGCAGGACGGGAGTGCGCATGGCGTTCAGAAGGCTCCCTTCAAGCCGAGCACGGGCAGGATGGGCAGGCCCTTGAAGTACTCGCGCTTGGAATAGTTGTAGTTGTAGGCCACGCCCTCGACCGACTGGTTGTTGTACGCGTTCGTCAGGTCCAGGTAGAGGTCCAGGTTCCAGGTGTCGAAGATGAGGTTCTTGTCCACGCGGATGTCCAGCTGGTTGAACGACGGCAGCCGCTGGGAATTGACCAGCCCGTAGTACGGGATGAACACGTCCGTCGTGTCGTCGCGCTTGGAGCCCAGCACCGGCGTCGTCGGGTTGCCGGACGCGAAGCGGAACCGCGCGCCCACCTCCCAGCCCTTCGGCAGCTTGTAGCTGGCGATGGCCGTCAGCACGTGCGTCTGGTCGTTGTCGAACTTGCGCCAGCGCGCTCCCGGCGCGTCCCGGCGCTCGCTGCGGCTCAGCGTGTACGAAATCCAGCCGAACAACCGGTCCGTCAACGCCCGGCGCACCAGCAGCTCGAAGCCATAGATGCGCCCCACGCCGCCGTTCTTCAGGTTCTCCGGCACGGACTCGCCGTCGCGCACGACGCGCGCGTTCGAGCGGACGATGAGGTCATCCAGGTCGTTGTAGAAGACCTCGCTGCCCACGAACCACTCCGGCCGCGCCTGCCACTCCGCGCCCACGCTGTACTGGAGCGACCGCTTCGCCCCCAGGTCCGGATTGCCGAACCCCGGCGACGGCTCATCCTGCACCGGAGGGCTGTGGTAGACGCCCGCGCCGCCCTTCAGCGTCAGCGTCTCCGTGAGCGCGTAGCGCACCGCGAGCCGAGGGTTCACCGTGCGCTTCACCTCCTGCTGGTCCGTGAAGATGTAGCTCTCCGTGCGCACGCCCGGCACCACCAGCAAGTCTTTGATGGGCCGCCACCGCACCTCCGCCCAGGCGGACGGGTAGTACTGGGTGAACTTCCCGTCGATGTTGATGAGGTCCTCCGTCACCAGCGGCGACGGCGGCTCGCCCTCGCGCGGCGGCTGCTGGATGCTGGCCGTCACGTTCGCCAGGTTCGCCACCACGTCCAGACCGCCCGCCACCATCACGCTGTCGTTGAACGCGTACTCCACCGTGGGCCGCAGATACAGGTCCGTGGACGCGATGCGCAGCCCGCGCTCGCCAATCTGGAAGTCCAGGAGGGTGTTGCCCACGAGCCCATGCGTGTCGACCGTCAGCCTGCCCTCGCGGAACTGGTGCCGCAGGCGCAGCTGGTTGAAGCCCGTCGTCACATCCAGGCCGCCATTGACGGACGGGTCGCCATCCGCCGGCTGGTCCAGGAGCAATGCCAGACGGTCACGTGACGTCAGGCCCTGCAGCGTGAAGGTGTGGCGGCGGCTCGGCTTCCACACCAGCTTCGCCTGCGCGTCGTAGTAGCGCGGCGCCACCTGGAGGCTGTCGTCGTCGAACGGCACCGCCTTGAGCACCAGGTCGATGTACGAACGCCGGCCGCCAATCGCGAAGCTCAGCGTGTCCGTGATGGGGCCTTCAATCACCGCGTTGGACTCAATGAGGCTGATGCCCACCGTGGCGTGGTAGCGGTCCGTGCGGGGCTCGCGGCTGCGCACGTTGATGACGCCGCCGGTGATGTCGCCGTAGTACGCGGAGAAGTTGCCGGGCAGGTAGTCCACCGCCTCCAGCAGGTCCGAGTTGTACACGGAGGTGAGGCCACCGAAGTGGTACAGGATGGGGATGCGCAGGCCGTCCAGGAAGACGCCGGACTCCTGCGGGCTGGTGCCTCGGATGACCAGCGCGCCGCCGTTGAACGCGGGCCGCGCCACGCCCGGCAGGTTCTGCACCACCTTGAGCGTGTCACCCTGCGTGCCCGGTATGCGCTGCACCTCCGCCACCGAGATGGTCGTGCGCGTCACCTCCTTGCGCTCGCGGTCGCTGCGGACCACCGTCTCGTATTGGCTGAAGATGCGCTTCTGCACGTAGTACGTGGCCCGCGTCTCCTTGCCCTCTTCAATCGTCTCCTGCGTCTTGAAGCGGTCGTAGTTGCCCAGCACCACGACGACCGGGTGCGTGCCCACGGGGACGCCTCGGAAGGAGAAGCGCCCTTCGCCGTCCGTGACGGTGGAGCGGTCCAACTCCGTGAGCACCACCTCCGCGCCCACCAGGGGCTTGCGCGTGCCGCGCTCCACCGCCTGGCCGCTGAAGTTTACCGGCCCCTGCGGCTCCGCGACGCCGCCGTCCGGCGAGGCCTCCGGCTGCGGCTCCGGCGCGCGGAAGACGAACTGGTAGGCGTACTGGATGCGCACCGGCGCGGGGACGTTGTCCACCTCCGCGGGCTCGAACTGGAACTGCTTCACCGCTTCCGTGGCGGCTTCGTCGAAGCCGTGACCCGCGGGCTGGGTGATTTCGACATTCGTGACGGCGCCCGTCTCCGAGATGTCGATGAACATCACCACCGTGCCCTCCAACTGCTGGGCGGCGGCATCCGGCGGGTAGGCCGCTTCGACCTGGCGCAGGAGGGCGGGCGGCTTCGTCAGCACGCCCGTGGGAGCGCCAGCGTCGCTGGCGGGAGTTCCTGCGTCCGGAGCCTGTGCCACGGCTCCGGTCGCAAGCAATACACAGACGACGCAGAGGAGCGTTCTCATGAAGGGTGCGCGGGTCTCCCGCGCCCCCTCCTAGCGCCCCCCGAGGCCGGGGGCGAGAACGATTTCGATGCGCCGGTTCTGGCTCTTGTGCTCCGGCGTGTCGTTGGGAACGAGCGGCTGGTACTGCCCGTACCCCGCCGCGGACAGCATGGTCGGGTCCACGCCAGAGTCCTGAAGCGAACGAACCACCGCCATCGCGCGCGCCAGGCTCAGCTCCCAGTTGGTGGCGAACTGTCCGCCGCCGGTGGGCACGTCGTCCGTGTGGCCTTCCACGCGCACGATGCGGCCCTTCACCGTCTTGAGCGCGTCGGCGATCTTCACCAGCGCGTCCTGCCCTTCCTTGCCCACGCGCGCGGAGCCGGACGCGAAGAGGATCTTGTCCTTGAGCTGCACCGTCATCCGGCCCTTCATCTCCGACAGCTCGATCTTGCCGTCGGAAATCTCCTGCTTGAGGGACTGGGCCAGGTTCTCGTACTCGGAGCTCTTCTTCTCCAGCTCCTCCTTCGCCTGCGCGAGCTTCTTGGCGTTGCGCCCCAGCTCGTCGTTGAGCGCGGCCAGCTGCGCGTTCTTCTCCTCCAGGGCGCGGCGCTCGGCCGCGGCGCCGGTGAGGCGGTTCTCGGAGGCGTTGAGGCGCGTCTCCAGCGCGGTCTTCTCCTGCTCCAGCGCGGTCTGCTTCTCCTCCAGCTCCTTGATCTTCGCCTCGGCGGCCGCGCGGGCCGCCTTCTCATCCGTGAGGTTCTTCGTCAGCCCCTCCGCCTCCAGGGCCTTCTCGTTGAACTTCCCCTGCGAGACGCAACCCGTGGAAAGGGCAACGAGGGCAGCCAGAACCAGACGTGTCCGCATAGGTGCGATTCCTCCTGACAAGGATGTTGGTGGGTCCGAGATTACCGCTCTCGGGCCCGCAGCCTAGGAGAAACGCGCATCCAATTTGAGGCCAAACTTCCCCGCCGGGCGAGCGGCCCTACTTGGGGAAGATGGGGTGGGTGTCCAGCCAGGAGCTGAAGAGGGCGTCGGCGAAGGACTTGCCGGGGATGTGGACCCCGCCGGACGCGCCGCCGGAGACGTGGAGGCCGGAGCCGGGCAGGTAGGTGAGGACGAGGTCGTCGCCCTTGCGCACGTCATGGAGGGACGACAGCAGCTTCTCCAGGGACTGGTTGAGGGCGTCCTGGCGCATGGCCGGGTTCTGGCGGAGGCCCTCGCGGAAGCTGCCCACGAGCTGGTCCTTGCTGATGGTGCGCAGGAAGCGGAAGTGCAGTCGTTTCAGGCTGTTGGACGACACAGCCTCCTTGAAGCAGGTGGGCTCCTCCTCCATGTAGAGGCTCCACACGTACACATTGAAGAAGAGCTTCTTCTTCAGCTCCATGTGGGTGAGCGCGAGTGTGCGCCCCTCCACCTGGAGGGAATCCGGCATGTTGACCCCGCCCGCCTGTCCCGCATGGGCGGCAGCGCCCACCAGCAGGAGCATCCCCAGCGCGAGCCCTCGCGCCCCCTTTTTCAACGCCGTCCCCATCATCGCCTTCCCCTTCACCCTCTTCCCAACGCCGGTGATCGCAACGGTGCGCATGCTCTTAAAAACCGCCACCGGTCACGATCATTGGTTTGTGCACCATTGGACGGCAACCGGAGGCCCAAGGCAAGGCTGTTGGGGGCTCAAGTGACTCCCCGGTTGTCCGGCGGACACGACGGATGGCGCGGGGTGTCATGAAACCCGGGAGCTGAGCTTACTCCGGAAGCGGGTTGGGGCGGGCCAGCGATTCGCGGAACTCGTCGATGAGCTTCCAGTACAGCGCCCATGCCTCCGAGTCGCTGCCGGCGGCCTTGTGGATGGCGGCGGCCGGACCGCAGGAGGTGCTCCAGCCTCTTGTCTCGAAGAGGTACGCCCCGAACTTCACGGAGAAATCGAGCCCTGGCTCCAGAATGCCGTGGTGGCGCAATGCGCATGAGTAGCCCCACAGCATCTGCTCCAGGCTTCGCAGATGCACCAAGCCCAGAGGCTCGTTGCCAGGCACATACATGGACGGGCGCTGACGAACGCCGTCCAGCAACTTGAAGATGTCCGAGTGGATCATCTTCGCGACGTCCATCCGCTCTGCTTCATCGCGCAGGGCCTTCAGATGCTGCGCCGCTTCGCGAAGCGCCTGCCGGAAGGCAGCGACATCCCGCACCCGTGCCACCTGATCCTCGTACGTGATCACCAGCACGCCTTCGTCGTGAGCGAAGCTCAGGGCATCGGGTTCCCAGAGCAACTTCACCCGCACGGGTGACTCGTGCTGGAGCCGCTTCAGCCCCACGTCCAGGGCCCACAGCCAGGCATTGATGTATGTCTGTTCGTCCTGGATTCGCCCTTCGTCGCCGATGACACGGATGGTCCCCATAAGGGCGTAGGGCGAGACAGCTTCGGGCTTGAGTTCCAGGTGAATGAATCGATTGGAGTGGGAAATCATGTGACCTCTCATGGGTCCGGATGCACCGCCCGGAACATCACCTGAAACCCAATGCTTTTGCGTGCGCGAGACATCAGCCGGTAGAGGTGCCCCGCCTCATCCAGTTTCTCCAGGCTCATGTAGTCGCCGTACGTGATGAACTGGGCAATGCGCCAGATCTCCGAACTGAACTCAGGACCCGCGGGGCCTGTGACCACGTGGTTCCCGCCGTCCTCACTTGTCCGCTTCCAGCCGGGTTTGAGGAGGAAGTCGAGTTCGATGGAGACGCCTTGCAGGGAGCTCTCTTCCCAGGTGCGCGCCATCGTCACGGCGCGGGCCACGACGTAGCCGCCCATCCCCACGGACGGCTCGAACTCGTACAGGGCGAGTTCACCCGCGAGGACCTTCTGCGTCCAGACGGCATCCAGTGCCCACTCCGCGCAGCGCTCGGCGGCTCCGTCCATTCCCGCTCGCCATTCGCGAATGTCGAAGAGCACGTTCTGAGTCCCGAGCCTCTCCAGGGACCATTCCTCCGCACCCTGGAAGTCAAACCAGACGGTTTCGCGGGTGTGCAGGACCAGCTCCACCTGCAGGAACATCTTCTCCCGATCCATCCGTACGCCCGTGACCTCGGCGTCGTGGACCGACACGTTCAGGAAAGCCATCGTGGGGAACAGTCTGTCACCCAATGGCCCCACACGGGGAAGAGCCGGCGTAGGCTCTCCGTCCATGAGCGCTTCCGTCCATTTCCGCACCTGCAATCTCTGTGAAGCCATGTGCGGCGTGCGCATCGAAGTGGCGGGGGGGCGCATCACGTCCATCAAGGGGGACGCGGCGGACCCGTTCAGCCGGGGCCACATCTGTCCCAAGGCCGTGGCGCTCCGCGACCTGCACGAGGATCCGGACCGGCTCCGCCATCCCATGAAGCGCACCGCTTCCGGCTGGGAGCGCGTGTCCTGGGAGGACGCGTTCCGCGACATCACGCAGCGGCTCCATGACCTCCAGAAGGAGCATGGACCGAACGCCGTGGGCGCGTACCTGGGCAACCCCAACGTCCACAACCTGGGCGCGATGATGTTCGGGCCCGGGCTGCTTCGCGCGCTGCGCTCGCGCAACCGGTTCTCCGCCACCTCCGTGGACCAGCTTCCTCATCAGCTCGCGGCCCACCTCATGTTCGGCCACCAGTTGCTGGTGCCCATCCCGGACATCGACCGCACCCGGTACATGCTCGTCCTGGGCGCGAACCCGCTCGCGTCCAATGGCAGTCTGATGACGACGCCGGACGTGCGCGCCCGGCTGCGTGCCATCCAGGAGCGAGGCGGAAAGGTCGTCGTCATCGATCCCCGCCGCACGGAGACGGCGGTCATCGCCGACCAGCACGTCTTCGTCCGGCCCGGCACCGACGCGCTCGCCCTCTTCTCCCTGCTGCATGTCGTGCTGGAGGGAAACGCGCACCGCATGGGACGGCTCGCGGAGTTCGTGGACGGATTGGACACCGTGCTGCCGCTCGTCCAGGACTTCCCTCCGGAGCGCACGGCGCCTCATACGGGCATCGCACCGGAGGTGCTTCGCGGCATCGCCCGGGACTTCCTCGCCGCTGACGGGGCTGTCTGCTACGGGCGTGTCGGTGTGTCCACGCAGCCGTTCGGCTCGCTCTGCCAATGGCTCATCAACGTCCTCAACGTCGTCACCGGAAACCTGGACCGCGAGGGCGGCGCGCTCTTCACCCTTCCCGCTTTCGACCTCATTGGCGGGCCTCGCGCGTTCGGCGTCAGCCCTGGCAGCCATGGCCGCTGGAAGAGCCGGGTGCGTGGCCTGCCGGAGTCCTCCGGAGAGCTTCCCGTCGCGGCGCTCGCGGAGGAGATCCTCACCCCGGGCGAGGGCCGCATCCGCGCGCTCATCACCCTGGCCGGCAACCCCGTGCTGTCCACGCCCAATGGCACGCAGCTGGACACCGCGCTGGGGCAGCTCGACTTCATGGTGAGCGTGGATCCGTATCTCAACGAGACCACCCGCCACGCCCACTACATCCTGCCGCCCGCGTCGCTGCTGGAGCGAGGACACTACGACCTCGTCTTCCACGTGCTCGCCGTGCGCAACACGGCGAAGTATTCGCCGCCGGTGTTCCCAGCCGGTCCGGACTCGCGGCAGGACTGGGAGATCCTCCTGGAGCTCCAGCACCGGCTGGAGACCCTGCGCAAGGGACGGAGCGTTCGCGCACTGCTCCAGTACCAGGCCCTCAAGCGCATGGGGCCGGAGCGCATCCTCGACCTGGGCCTGCGCATGGGGCCCTATGGCTCGCGCTTCCATCCGCTCAAGAAGCACGGACTGTCGCTCGCGAAGCTTCGTGCCGCGCCGCATGGCATCGACCTGGGCCCGATGAAGCCCAGCCTGCCCGGCAGGCTCCGCAACCGCTCCAAGCGCATCCAACTGGCACCGGAGCTGCTCGTCGCGGACGTGGCCCGGCTTCGTGCCGCGTTCCCGGACGACGCGGCACCTCGCGAGGGTGAGCTGCTGCTCATCGGCAGGCGGCACCTGCGCGACAACAACTCGTGGATGCACAACGTGCCGGGGCTCGTGAAGGGCCGTCCCCGCTGCACGCTCATGGTCCACCCGGACGACGCCTCACGCATAGGGCTCGCGGATGGCGCCAACGCCACCATCCGCTCACGCGTGGGAGAGGTCACCGTGCCCGTCGCCGTCACCGCCGATGTGATGCCCGGCGTCGTCAGCCTGCCGCATGGCTACGGGCACCAGCGCCCAGGCATCCGCCAGCAGGTCGCCAGCGCGCACGCGGGTGCCAGCATCAACGACCTCACGGATGACCAGGCGCTG
Organism: Corallococcus sp. AB018; assembly: GCF_003986945.1. Classification (NCBI taxonomy): domain Bacteria; kingdom Pseudomonadati; phylum Myxococcota; class Myxococcia; order Myxococcales; family Myxococcaceae; genus Corallococcus; species Corallococcus sp. AB018. The sequence goes on from NZ_RAWR01000307.1 coordinate 8,252, forward strand.
GACGCCGTCAGCGGCAACGCCGCGTTCAGCGGGACACCGGTCCAGGTCCGACCGGCCTGAGCCTCTTTCAGCGGTACACGGGCGCGGACAGCACGGGCGGCACCACCGGCGCGGCGGCCGCCACCTTCGCCTTCGCGCGCCACACCAGCGGCGTGAGCGCTCCCACCAGCACGAACACCGCCTGCACCGTGTGCGCGAGCAGCGCGATGGACATCGCCTTCGCGGCCGTCGTCCCCATCGCTCCCGCCGCCAGCGAGAACATCCCGTCCGTCACGCCCACCTGCCCCGGCACCAGCGAGCCCATCGCCAGCGCCACCAGGTAGAGCCCCTGCGTGAACAGCGCCTGCACCACCGACGCGTCGATGCCCACCGCGTGCGCCAGCACCGCGTACTGCATCACCTGCAACACGCGGCTGCCCAGGAAGGCCAGCATCGGCCGCCACGGACACAGCCCTCCGGCGCACACCGATGCCTGGAACGCTTCCGCGTGCTCGCCCCATTTTCCGCACCGCCTGCGCATCCACGTGCCCAGCCGCTTCGTCCGGAGCCCCGCGCGCACGCCCAGCGACGCGAGCAGCAACACGACGCCGTGCACCAGCATCGCCACCGTGAACGTGCTCCAGCCCGTCATCAGATATGCCGCCAGCGCGCACGGGAAGGAGATGAGCCCTCCGGCTCCCAGCGACGCCGACTGCGACGTGGCCGCCGCCGCCGTCGCGGCCGCGCCTCCCGTGTATGGCGTCAGCAGCGTGGCCTTCGTCGCCTCCGCCGCCGTTCGGCCCGCGGGCGCCATGCTCGACACGGCGGTTCCAATCAGCTGCGCTCGTACCAACACCGACAACGGCACCTGCCGTGCACGCGCGCCGTAGGACAGCCGCGTCGCCGTGGCGTCACACGCCTGGCGTCCCAGTTCGATGAACACCACCCAGGGGAGCAGCGGCAGCGCGTCCAGGAGCGTGGTCTTCAGCTCGCCCGCGCCGGCCTTGTGCACCAGGGTCCCCAACATCCCCAGGCCGCCCATCGCGAACACCGGCTTGAGTACCGTCAGCAGTCTGCGTCTCCAGACGCACGGTGAGGCGGAAAGCCCCTCCCCTGCGGCGGCCCCCGGCCCGGCCAGGGCCCCTTCGCGGTGCTCGTTGCTCACACTCGCCCTC
>NZ_RAWR01000308.1:0-9074 GCF_003986945.1 Corallococcus sp. AB018
GCATCGTCCTGGTCCCCGTGCTCGTGTTGGGTTTCGGAATCCCACTGGAGCAGGCCGTCCCCGCGAGCCTGATGTGCGTGGTGGCCAACTCCTGCGCCGCCGCCGCCAGCTACGTGGAGAACAAACTGAGTGACCTGCGGCTGGGGCTCACCCTGGAGCTGGCGACGGTGATGGGCGCCATCGTCGGGGGGCTGGTGGCGGCCTTCGTCGCGGAGGCGATGGTGGCCGTGGTGTTCGGCCTCTTCACGCTCTTCGTGGCGCTGCAGATGCTGTTGATGCGCCGCCCCGTCCAGGAGCCCGCGACGGCGGCCAACTACGAGCCCGGCAACTACCCGCTGGGCATCTCCGGTTCCTTCGTGGCGGGTGGGCTGTCCGCGCTGCTGGGCGTGGGCGGTGGCCCGCTGAAGGTGCCGCTGATGACCTACGGCATGCGCGTTCCCTTCAAGGTCGCCAGCGCCACCAGCAACCTGATGGTGGGCGTCACCGGCGCCGCCAGCGTCGCGGCCTACGCGTGGCGCGGCCAATTGAATCTGGGGCTCGTGGCGCCGTTGGTCGTAGGGGTGCTGGGCGGCGCGTCCGTGGGAAGCAAGTTGATGCTGAGGACTCCGACCGCGGTGCTCAAGAAGCTCTTCGCGGCGGTCCTGTTGATTGTGGCCGGACAGATGTTGTGGAAGGGAGGGGAGGGGTTGTGGCCGAGCGTATGGAAATGAGTGAAGCGGAGCCTGAGCTACCCGGTGTCCACCCGTCGATGATGGTGCCGGAGGCAGGACCCCCGCGTCGCAATGTGCAGGCGACGTCGGTGGCGTTGGATGCGGAGTTCCACGAGCAGCTCCCGCAGGAACCCATCACCCAGCCGGAGGTGCTCCCACGCGAGCGCCGGGGGGCCCGGAGGCTCGCCGCCGGGGAGCGATGGATTGCCCGCATGCTGCGCACCGGGGCCATCACCAGTGGGGCCATGTTCGTCACGTCGCTCGGGCTGGAGTTATTGCCGCGCGACGAGTCCGTGCACGTGGCCATCGACCTGTTGCGCAAGGGCGCGGCGTCCATGCTGCTGGTGACGCCGGTGGCACGGCTGGCGATGGCGGGGACGTTGTTGGGCCTGCGCGGCGAGTGGCGTTACGCCGCCATCGCCGCGGGTGTCATCGGGTTGCTCGCGCTGGCGGTGGGCGCGGGCTTCCAGGCCTGAACCGGAGTCAGACGCAATGAAGACCGCGCGCGGGGCTACACGCCGCGCGCGGCGAAGTGCGCGAGGACGTTCTTCACCTTCGCCACCTCGTCGTGCTGCTTGAGGTCCTCGTACATGGGCAACACCGCCTCGAACTGCTCGCGGGCCGCGGCGTAGTCCTGGAGGTAGTAGCAGGACAGCCCCAGGTCCCAGCGCGCGCGGGCCTCGTAGACGTGGTCGTGCAGCTCGCCGTACACGTCCACCGCGCGCAGCAGGTGCGGCCGCGCGTTGTCGTGGTGGCCCAGCAGGCCTTCGGACTCGCCCAGCAGCAGGTGCCCCAGCGCGAGCGCCTCCGCGTCCTCGCCCTGCTCCAGCAGCGGCACGGCCTCCAGGAAGCGCTTGCGGGCGGGCTCGTACTCGCCCTTGGCCATTCGCAGGTCGCCAATGTCCAGGAGCAGCCGCGCGATGCGCTCGGAGTTGCGCGTCTGGCGGTAGAGGATGAGCGCCTCCTGGTACTTCTCCTCGGCGCCGTCGACCTCGCCCATGGCGCGCAGGGACTCGCCGATGCAGGCGCGGGAGAGCGCCTCGCCCTCGCGGTCGCGGGCCTCGTTGAAGAGCAGGGCGGCGGTGGCCATGTGCTCGATGGCGCTCTTGTGATCCTCGAAGTAGGCCTTCACCACGCCCAGGCCGAAGAGCGCCTGGGCCTGGCCGGGCTTGTTGCCCGCGGTCTTGAAGAAGCCGAAGGCCTCCTCGTAGTGCTCGCGGCTCGCGGCGTGGTCCTCCAGCATCCCGTACAGCTCCGCCAGCGCCACCAGCCCCTGGCCCACTTCCGAGGGCGAGCCGGTGATGCGCAGCGGGGCGAGCGCGTTCTTCTGCTTCTGGATGGCGTCTGCGATGTGGGCGCGTTCGTTGTCGGACGGGTGCATGTCAGTTCTCGTGAACCTTGCGGCGGCGGACGCTCCTGTCCAGCGAATCGTGCTTCTCGCCCCCTTCAGCGCCGTTGCCATCGGGCTCGGCGTTTCCGTTGCGCTCGGCCTTCTCCTTCTCGTGGACCAGCAGCGGGGAGAAGAAGCAGTCCTTCTTCGTGTACTCGTCGAAGGCGAACGCGAAGCGGTAGCTGGCGGCCGCGCGCTGGTTGCAGTCCGTGCGCTCGCAGAAGCGGCAGGAGATGCCGCTGGGGATGGCGTCCTTGCGCAGGTCGTTGGTGGGCAGGCCGTACGCCAGGTACTTCGCGTTCTCCGCGTGCGTGCCCAGGCCGATGGAGTACGCCGTGCCCTTCACGATGGAGCCTTCAATCGGCTGCAGCTGCACCTTCGCGAAGCAGAAGTACGTCGTGCCGTCCGGCATGATGGAGTACTGGCGCGTAATCTGGGACGGGTTGAGGAACGCCAGGTGCACCGCCCACTTCGCGCAGGAGCCGCCGCCGGACGCGAAGCGGATGCCGGTGCCGCTGTAGCGCTTGGAGATGTTCCCGGCGATGTCCGCGCGCAGGAAGTGGAAGGGCAGGCCCTGGCGCTTGGGGTCGGACAGGTTGCAGATGCGGTGGGCCACCGTCTCGTAGGTGGTGCCGAAGATGTTGGAGAGCAGCTCCACGTCGTAGCGCGTGCGCTGCACCTCCTTGAAGAACTCGCCGTAGGGCAGCATCAACGCGCCGGCGAAGTAGTTCGCCAGGTTTACCTTGATGAGGCGCTCCGTCTCCCCGTGCCGCATGCGTCCCGCGCCCAGGATGCGCTCCACCAGCTTCTCGCGGTCCATCACCATCAGGCCAATGGACGCGGCCACCTGGAACTTCAGCGGCTGCTCCGTGAGGTCCGGCGACAGCGTGAGCGTGCGCGTGTCCAGGTCCAACCGGCGCACCACGGACGAGCCGCTGGCCGCGCGCTCAATCTGCACCTTGAAGTCGAACCGCTCCTCCAGCATGCGGATGAGGTTGCTGCTGGTGAGCTGCTGCTCCAGGCGGAAGTCGCGGCGCAGCCCTTCCGCCTGCTCCTCCAGCTCCGGGAAGTAGTTGCGGTGCTTCTCCAGGAAGTCGCTGACCTCGTCGAAGGGCGAGTAGTCGAAGCGCACGCCCGGCGTGTTGCCCAGCCCGGAAGGGGAGCCCTGAGTGCGTGTGCGCTCCTCCACGTTGAGCTGCGCGAGCACGTTCTCCAGCTGCGTGCGCGTGTTCTTGTAGAGGTTGAACAGCGCGGCGACGGTGCCGGCCAGCTTCGGCTCCGCGGACAGCGACTGGAGCGACTCCGAGTCGATGTCCAGGCTCTTGAGCAGCGGTTCATCCAGCAGCTTCGCCAGGGCCTCGTCCACGCGGCCCTCGCCCAGCGTGGACATGAACTGCTCGGGGTCCTGCTCGAAGTAGCGCAGCGCCTTCCACAGGAGCGGGAAGGGCATCACGCGCTTGCCCTTCTCGATGAGGTTCAGGTACGCGGGCGAGACGCCGAGGTCCTTCGCGGCGTCCGCCTGCTTGATGTTGCGTTGCAAGCGCAGGCCTCGAAGCTTCAGCCCCACGTTCGCGTTCAGCGCGTTGTCGTTGTTCATGGCTCCAACCCCCGGCGGGCCGCGTCAGGAGGCGCGCTCCGACACCGGGTCTCTGGATCCACTCTGCAAATCGATTTACCGATTTGCAATCAACGTTTTCGGATCGCCGCAGCGCTGTCCCGCAGGCGACGCGCGAAGGGTTGACTGCCTCCACCCTGGCCTTACAGGGACGTAATCCCATGTAATCATGGGGCTTTCAGCTGGATCCGGTGTGCGGCGGCGGCACCGGCGCACCGCGTTGTCAACCCTTGACTGACGCAGTGCGGCGGGACTGGGGAAAAGTCAGTAAAAAAGCGGCAGATTATTTACAGCGACTCACCGCGCTTCCGGGAGCCTCCGGAAGATGATCGCGACGTTGGTGCCGCCGAAGCCGAAGGAGTTGCTCATGACGGCGTCCACGCGGGCCTCGCGGGCGGTGTTGGGCACGCAGTCCAGCGGGATGCGCGGGTCCTGATTCTCCAGGTTGATGGTGGGGGGCAGCACACCTCGCGTGAGGGCGAGGATGCTGATGACGGCCTCGGCGGCGCCGGCCGCGCCGTTCATGTGGCCCGTCATGGACTTGGTGGAGGAGATGGCGACCGACTTCGCCGCGTCGCCGAACACCTTCGCGATGCCCTCCATCTCCAGCAGGTCGCCGATGTCCGTCGAGGTGCCGTGCGCGTTGAGGTAGCCGATGTCCGCGGGGGCCATCCGCGCATCCTTCAGGGAGGCCTTCATCGCGCGCTGGGCGCCTTCATGGCCGGGCGCGGGCGAGGTGACGTGGTAGGCGTCCGAGCTGGCGCCATAGCCCACGAGCTCCGCGAGGATGCGGGCGCCCCGGGCGCGGGCGTGCTCGTACTCCTCCAGGACGAGGATGGCCGCGCCTTCCGCGAGCACGAAGCCGTCGCGGTCCTTGTCGAACGGGCGGCTCGCGGCCTGGGGTGCGTCGTTGCGATTGGACAGGGCCTTCATCGCGGCGAAGCCGCCCACGCCCAGCATGGAGATGGGCGCCTCCGCGCCGCCCGCCAGGGCCACGTCGAACTCGCCGCGCTGGATGCCGCGCATCGCTTCTCCGATGGCGTGCGCGCTGGTGGAGCACGCGGAGTTGGTGGCCCAGGACGGGCCCTTGATGCCGTGGCGCATGGAGATGTAGCCGGGCGCCATGTTGATGATCATCTGGAGGATGAAGAAGGAGCTGATGCGGTCCGGCCCCTTCTCCAGCGCCTTGCGGTGGGTCTCCTCCAGGCTGCTGAGTCCGCCGATGCCGGAGCCGATGACGGCCGCCACGCGCTCCGCGTTCTGTTCGGTGATGACCAGCCCGGAGTCCTCGAGCGCCATGTCCGACGCGGCCACCGCGAACTGCGCGAAGCGGTCCATGCGGCGCACCTCGCGCCGTTCGATGTAGTCCTCCGGGTTGAAGCCCTTCACCTCACCGGCGAAGCGGCAGTCCAGCGCACTCGCGTCGAACAGGGTGATGGGCCCCACGCCGCTGCGGCCGTTCACCAGCGCGTCCCAGCTCTTCTCCACGCCGATGCCACAAGGGCTGATGAGCCCCATTCCCGTCACGACGACGCGCCGCTGTTCCATCGCGCACTCCTTGACCCTGCATGTTGAACGGGATGGTATTATGACCATCCTTCCATGAGTTCAAGCCAAAGGGAGCCCCGATGAGCGAGCAGGCAGACAATCCGCGCACGCGGACGGTGACGTGGAGGGACCCGAAGGAGGGCGCTTCCGCGGCGAAGAAGCTGTCGGGGCTGGAGTACCTGCGCGCCATCCAGCGGGGCGAGCTGCCGGGGCCGCCCATCGCGGAGCTGATGGGCTTCACTCCCGTGGAGGTGGAGGAGGGCCGGGTGGTGTTCGCGGTGAAGCCGGGCGAGCACCACTACAATCCCATTGGCATGGTGCACGGCGGGCTGGCCGCGACGCTGATGGACTCCGCCATGGGATGCGCCATCCACACGATGCTGCCGGTGGGCGCGGGCTACACGACGCTGGAGCTTCACGTGAACTACGTGAAGGGCATTGCCCACGACACGGGACAACTGTTCTGCAAGGGCGAGGTCATCCACCTGGGCGGCCGCGTGGCGACGGCGCAGGGCCGGCTGGTGGACGAGAAGGGCACGCTCTACGCGCACGGCACGACGACGTGCATGGTGTTCCGGCCGCAGGGCGCGGGCGGCAAGGAGTAGGGGCGATGCGCTACACCGCTGAACACAAGCAGGCCACGCACGCGCGCATCCTCGCGGCGGCGGAGAAGCTGTTCCGCGCGGAGGGCTTCAGCGGTGCGAGCGTGGAGCGGGTGATGCGGGCCGCGGGCCTGACGGTGGGCGGCTTCTACGCCCACTTCGCCTCCAAGGAGTCGCTGCTCGCGGAGTCGCTGCGCGCCTTCATGACGGCGCGCAGGACGCCCTGGCTCGCGGGGCTGGAGGAGGCGCGGGGCCCCGTGTTCCTGGATCGCTTCGCGCGGCGCTACCTGGATCAATTCAACCGGGACACGGGCGATACCACCTGCATGATGCCGTCGCTCCTATCGGACCTGACGCGCGCGGCGCCGGAGGTGCAGGCCGCGTTCGGAGAGGGGCTGGAGGACCTGGTGGGCCAGGCCCAGACGCACCTGCCCGCGCGCGAGGGCGCCACGCCCCGGCAGCAGATGCTGGCCACGGTAGCACTGTGCTTCGGCGCGATGACGCTCGCGCGGGCCACCGCGTCCCAGCCGCTGGCGGGGGAGATTCTGGATGCGGCTCGCGCGCTGCTCGTCGCGGGGCCGCCGGTGAAGGGGGAGGGGAGCGCCACGAACGAGGCGCCTCGCGCGCACGCGGCGCCGCGGAGGGTTCCTGCCTCGCGCAAGAAGGCGCCTTCCCGGAAGCGCCGTGTCGGCTCCGCGCGCAAGAAGCCCCTCTGAGCGGACGTCCTGCCGACATGTGTTCCTGGTGCGTCGGCATTCCGGGCTGGACGACATGGGGTCCACCGTGGAGTCCTTCTGCGCGGACCTTGAACTGCGGGGATGAAGTGGGCGCATTGAAGAAGTGGGTGGCTCGCGCGTGGCTGCTGAGCCTTGCGCTCACGCTGGGCGCATGTGCCTCCGCGCCGCTCGCGGCTCCCTGGGCGGACCCCGAGCCCCTCCGCTACAACATCCTCTACACGCACGACCCCACGCCGCGCCTGAACGTGGAGGTCTTCCTGCCTCGGAAGTTCGCGCTCGATTTCCTCTTCCGGCAGCCGGGGCGGGTGGGGTCCCTGGTCGCCACGGACGAGAGCGGCAACCGGTTCGAGTTCTTCCCCAGGAACGGCGCGGTGCACGTGCCCGAGGGAACGCGTGTTGTCCGCTACCACTACCCTCTGGCCGTCCCTCCTCAAGGGGGCGGCAGGCACCTGTTCGGAGGCATGGGAGAAGCAGACACCTGGCACGTGGCCGGCAAGGCCTACTTGCTGACCCCCAGCCGCGTGACGGCCGACATGCGCGTGGACCTCACCGTGTCTGGCGCGGACGTGCTCCTGCCATGGACCCCCGGAGACAACGGCGTCTACCACCTGCGCGGCGAGGACCTCATCGACGCGGGCTTTCATTCCTTCGGTGGCAGGCGGTGCGAGGCGCATGTCGGAGCCTCCGTGATGGAGGTCGCCCTGCTGGGCCGCTTCACGCACCTGACGGACGCGGACATCTGCGCGTGGCTCGAACAGGCCGGGCGCGAGGTGGTCACCGTGCGCAAGTCCTTCCCGTACCCGCGCATCACCGTGCGCGTGTTGCCAGTGCCCGGTGATGCCACGCCCGGAGTCTTCGGCATGACCCTGTGGAGCGCTCCGCCCAGCATCTCCATCCTCGTGGGCCAGGACGCCACCGTGGAGTCCTTCGTGAAGGACTGGGTCGCCGTCCACGAGATGCTGCACCTGACGCATCCAGCGTTGGTGCCCCGGGAGGCCTGGCTCACCGAGGGCCTGGCCACCTACTACACGGAGCTCGCCCGAGCGCGCTCCGGACGCCAGACGGCCCAGCAGGCCTGGCGGGAGCTGACGAATGGCTTCGCGCGAGGCCAGGCCGCCTCGCGCTCACGCACCATGAAGGAGGCCGTCGCCGAAGAGCGGAACTTCATGGGCATCTACTGGACCGGTGCGCTCTTCGCGCTGCACCTGGACGTGGAGCTGCGCCGCGTGACGAACGGCCGCGCACGTCTGGAGGACGTGCTGGAGTTGCTCGCCACGCAGGGCCCCACAGCGACGCTCGCAAGCTTCGGAGCCGCCGTGGACACGGTCGCGGGCCAGCCGCTGTTCGCCGCGCTGCTCGCCCGCCATCTGCCGAAGCCCGCCTTCTCCGAACTGGCCCCCTTGCTGGAGAACCTGGGCGTCCGAATTGACCCAGGTGGCGTCACGCTCCATGCTGCGCCGGGCAGTGTGTTGCGAGAGGACCTGGACGTCGCACGGAGTCCGAATGCCGCGAGGTAAACACCTGGAAAAAGAAGCGGGCGTAACCGATTCCCGGTTGTCGCGTATCGCATGCATCCGCGAGGTTCGCGGCATCCGTAGATGAGGTCCGCCATGTTCCGCAGCGTCCTGATGCTCGCCGCCACCCTGTCGCTGTCCGCGTCCGCCGCGGAGCCCGCGGCTTCCGACAAGCACTTCGTCTTCCGTGATCCGAACAGCCGCGACACGGTGATGTTCGTGCTGGACGCGCCGCTGGAGGTCATCAACGGCCTGTCCAACCAGGTGACGGGCCGCGTGGACGTGCAGGGGCAGAAGGCCAGCGGCCGCTTCCAGGTGCCGGTGAAGTCCATCAAGACGGGCAACGAGACGCGCGACGGCCACCTGCAGAACGACCGCTGGCTGGACGCGGCGAAGCACCCGGACATCGTCTTCGAGTTCAAGGACGTGACCCTGCCCGCGCCGCTCGCCAACGCGAAGCCGGTGGTGCTCAAGACGAAGGGCACCTTCACCATCCACGGCATCACGCGCGAGGAGCCCGTGGAGGTAACGGCCACGTACCTCCAGGAGACGGCCGAGACGAAGAACCGCGCCGCGGGCGAGCTCTTGCGCGTGCGCGCGAAGTTCCAGATTCCCCTGGAGGCCTACGGCATCCAGCGCACCGAAGCGCTGCTGCTGAAGGTAGGCGAGCGGGCCGAAGTCACGGTCGACGCCTGGGGCTCCACGCAGTTCAAGCCGTAGCGGTTGTTGTCGTCAGTTCCCCCGTAGTCACACCCCCAAGCGGTACGAAAGGAAGCAACACATGAACGTCAAGGCTCTTGCGGCGGTCGTCGGCACCCTGTCCCTCGGCGCGCTGGCCACCGGCTGTGCGTCCAACAAGGCGGCGGAGGGCAGCAAGGTGCACGCCGCGTCCCCGGGCGCGGCCGAAGGCGCCGAGGCCAGCTGCAGCAACAAGCCCGCCGACAGCGCGGCTCCCGCC
>NZ_RAWR01000309.1:0-9000 GCF_003986945.1 Corallococcus sp. AB018
GGTGCCGGTGAGGCCCGCCGCGGGGGGCCTGGGGCGAAGTGTCTTCCTGGGGGTGTCCGCGGGTACGGGCCTGCTGGCGCTGGGGCTGTGGGGCCTCGGGATGCGCCGCGCGCGCCGGAAGCGGGGGAGCGGGCAAGCGTGAATCCAGAGCGGCCGGCGGGGCGTGCGCGGTAGGGTTCCGGAGCGATGAGTGACGCGAGCCGTGAGCCGGCGCCGAAGCTGACCCTCGAGGTGCGGGACCTGCACAAGTCGTTTGGCGGGCAGCCCGCGCTCCGGGGCGTGGACCTGGTGGTGCCGGAGGGCACGACCTGCGTGCTGATGGGCGTGTCCGGTTCCGGCAAGACGGTGCTGATGAAGCACATCATGGGCCTGATCCGTCCGGACCGGGGCGTGGTGTTGGTGGAGGGCGAGGAGGTGGCGAAGATGGACGAGCCCAAGCTCAACCAGATGCGCCGCAAGCTGGGCATCCTCTTCCAGGCGAACGCGCTGTTCGACTCGCTGAACGTCTTCGACAACGTGGCGTTCCCGCTGCGCGAGCGCACGAAGATGTCCGAGCCGGACATCACCAAGACAGTGAACGAGACGCTGGGGAAGGTAGGCCTGTCGCACGCGGCCACGCGCTTCCCGGGAGAGCTGTCCGGCGGCATGCAGAAGCGCGTGGGCTTCGCGCGCGCGACCATCCTCCAGCCGAAAATCCTGCTCTACGACGACCCCACGGCGGGTCTGGATCCGCTCACCACGGCGGCGGTGAATGAGATCATCACCACGGGCAAGCAGCAGCTGGGCGCCACGTCGCTGGTGATTACGCCGGACGTGGCCTCCGCCTTCGGCACGGCGGACAACCTGGCGCTGATGCACGAGGGCCAGGTGGTGGAGTACGGCCCGCCGGACCACTTCCGTCAGTCGCAGCACCCGGAGGTGAAGGCCTTCCTGCGCAACTGGCTGCGGCGGCGCTCCGCGCAGACCCAGACACCGCAGGCCTGACAAGGATTCATGTAGGCTGCGGTTGCCCGAGGGCCGGCGGGTTCGTGATGGAAGCAGGAGTCCGCATGTCTCGCGGCAAGTTGCGTCCCGTGTTCAAGCGTCTGTGGTTGCTCGCGCCCGTCGCCACGTTGGGGTTGGGGTGCTCCTCGACGTGGGGCTGTGATTCGGATGAGAACTGGGAGCAGCAGACCTTCCCACTTCCCGCCACCCTGCGTGACGGGAGCGTCCCCACGCAGGACACCTCCTGTGAGGAGTTGTGCGAGGCGCTCGGGGCCAGGACGCCCTGTGCTCGCGTCCAGGGGACCGAGGTGGGGGAGGACGGCGGCGTCATCGAACAGGTGAGCTGCGAGGCCCACTTTCTCTGCGAGGGCCGGAGGCCGGAAGGACTGTGCAGCGACGGCGCGGTGGCTTCGGAGACGCCCGCGCTGGGAGCGCTCTTCGCGAGGATGGCGCACCTGGAGGCCGCGTCCGTGCCGGCCTTCGAAAGGCTCGCGGACGAGCTGGCCGTGCACGGGGCCCCGGAGCACCTGGTGCGGGCCGCCAGGCGTTCAGCGAAGGACGAGGTCCGTCACGCGGAAGCGATGGAGTCGCTGGCCCGCCGTCACGGAGCCCCGATGCCGGAGCTGAAGGTGGAGCCTTTCCGGGCCCGGTCACTGGAGTCGCTCGCCATCGAGAACGCGGTGGAGGGCTGCGTGCGGGAGACCTACGGCGCGCTGCTGGCGGGTTGGCAGGCCCGGAGCGCGGAGGACGCGCAGGTGCGCGAGTCCCTGGGCACCATCGCCCCGGATGAACTGAGGCACGCGGAGCTGTCCTGGGCCATCGACGTGTGGGCGATGGAGCAACTGTCTCCGGTCGCCCGCGAGCGAGTGGACGCGGCCCGCCGCGAAGCCTGGCGCGAGCTGGAGCAGGACGCGGCGTCCAGCCACCTGCCGGACGAAGTGGCTCGCCACTCCGGGCTACCCTCCGCGGACGTGGCCCGGAGGCTCGTGAGGGAGCTGGCGTCCGAGCTGATGCCCGGAGCGCTGGCGTAGTCAGAACCAATAGATTGATTTTAAGTCGCCGTTAGAACCAATCTATTGGTCATGCCTCGCCAGAACCTGACCCACGACACGACGCCATTCGCCGTGGCCCGGTCCATCGCCACCCTGGGGCAGAACATCGAGCGCGCCCGGAGCCGGCGGGGGCTCCGGCAGCTGGACCTCGCGAAGAAGACGGGGCTGGCACTCGGCACGATCCGTCGCATCGAGGAGGGAAGCCCCACCACGGCGCTCAGCGCCTACTTCACGGTTCTCTGGGCGCTGGGGCTCGAGCGCGAGTTCAACGACCTGGCCTCGCCGGACCGGGATGAAGAGGGCAAGACGCTGGAGTCCGCGCGCCAGCCCGCGCGGGTGGACCTCAAGGCGAAGGGGGACCTCGATGACGACTTCTGACCCGTCCGGCTGCTACGTGTACCTCCAGCTTCCGGCGTCGCTCGACGTCGTGACCTGCGGACGCTACGTGCAGCAGGACGGCGTGGGGCAATTCGTCTACGGCAGGAGCTACCTGTCCAACCCCCGCGCTGTCGCGCTGGATCCATTCGAGCTTCCGTTGCGTGAAGGCGTCTTCACGACAGCGAGGCTGGGAGGCATCTTCGGTCCGCTGCGAGACGCTTCTCCGGATGCCTGGGGACGCAGGGTCATCGAGCGGCAGTTGGGGCGCGGGGACCTGAACGAGGTCGGCTTCCTGCTCAACTCGCCGGAGGATCGCGCGGGCGCACTGTCGTTCGGGGAGAGCACCACGCCGCCCGCTCCCGTTCATCAGTTCAACAAGGTGCTCCAGTTGCGGCAGCTGCTCGAGGAGGCAGGCCGCGTTGAACAGGGACTGCCGCCGTCGCCCCAGGTCGACGCGCTGGTGCAGCCCGGCAGCTCCATGGGCGGCGCGCGTCCCAAGAACGTCGTCGAGGACGATGACGGCTTGTGGATCGCCAAGTTCCCATCGCGAAGCGACCGGTGGAACAACGCCGTGGTCGAGCACGGCATGCTGGAGCTCGCACGGGAGTGTGGTCTTCGCGCCGCCTCCGGGAGGCTCATCCGGGTCGCGGGGCAGGACGTGCTCCTCGTGCGCCGCTTCGACCGGGAGCGTACTGGTCCGAACTACCTGCGTCACCGGATGGTCAGCGCCTTGACGGTGCTGCGTGCGGATGAAGATCCGCGTGCGGATCCGCGCGAGCGCAGGAGTTGGTCATACCTCCTGCTGGCGGATGAATTGAAACGCTGGGTCCGCGACCCGGACGAGGACTTGCGCGAGCTGTTCTCCCGGATGGTGTTCAACGCGCTCATCTCGAACATCGACGACCATCCCCGAAACCATGCGCTCATCGCCCCCGATGCCCACTGGAACCTCTCGCCCGCCTATGACCTGACCCCGGCGCCCCAGGCCAGCACGGAACGCGACCTGGCGATGGGGGTGGGAAGCGCCCAGCATCGCCGCGCCAACCGGCGCAATCTCTTGAGCGAATGCGCGCGCTTCCGATTGTCCAGGGGCGAAGCCTCCCGGATCATCGACGCGATGAAGTCCCGCGTGTCGTCCCGTTGGCGCGAAGTCGTCAGCCACAGTGGCGGCACCGAAGCGGACTTGAAGTCCATCGAGCGAGCCTTCGACTACGAGGGCTTCGAGTACGGCACGGAGTCCTGAGCCCGAGCTTCAGAGGGGCGGCAGCTTCTCCAGGAAGCCCGAGCGCGACAGCCACAGCATCAGCGCGAAGCTGATGGTGTTGAAGGCCGCGTGCGCCACGATGAGCGGCAGCAGCCGTCCCCGGTACCAGAGGACGAAGCCGAACCAGGCGCCCATCACGAACGTCTGGAAGACGGCCAGCGTGCCCTCGTAGAAGTGCCCCACGGAGAAGAGCACCGCGGCACCCAGGATGGCCGGCACCCAGCCTCCCAGCACCACCTTCAGCCGAGGCACCAGGAAGCCTCGGAAGACGAACTCCTCGAAGCCCGTCACCACCACCATGATGGCCGCGAACGCCGGGATGCTCAGTCCCGTGTCCAGCAGCGCCGCCGCCACGCCCTTGCGCGCCGCCAGCTCCGCGCCCGCCAGCTTCAACGCCACCGCGACCGCCGCCAGTGGCACCGACGCCGCCAGGTGCACCACGTACGTGCCCACCAGCACCCCCCCGCCCAGCAGCAGCTCCCGCGCCCAGCCCTCGCGCACCAGCCCCACCTGCGCGGGTCCCTGACCGTCACGCCACATCAGCACCGCCACCAGCAGGCACATGCCCAGCGCCCGGATGACCAGCGGCGCCATGGACAGCGAGAAGCCCTTCGTCATCTCCGCGTCCGACGCCACCCACGCGCCCGCGCCCGCGCCGCCCAGCGCCACCATCAGGCCCAGCACGCCCCACCACGCTCCGCGCCGCGAGGACTCCCACGGCCGCAGGAGCATCAGCCCCCACGCCAGCAGCGCCAGCTCCACCGCCACGGCGGCCCCTCGGCCCAGCCGGGCCACCGAGGAGGGCCCCAGCACCGCGAAGAACACGAACGCGGCCTCCGCCAGCGCCTGGCGCTTCGCAGGGGCGTTCTCCAGCAGGACGGCGACATCACCACGAAGCACCACGGGCAATTCCTTCCGGCGCCACGGGGGAGAGTCCCGCGGGTTCCCGGACACGCTAACGACTTCGCCCCGGCGCTCCCGCTTTTTCATCCGCGCGACGCCCGGTTCAGGACGGGAGGGCCTTCCCTGGCCTCTCCCGTCCCGACAGGCCCCGCGGCCTACTGGCAGGTGATGCCGGGAAGCCCCCGGTACGCGCCCTGCGAGGTCCAGCGCGTGTAGGGCGTGCCGCAGGAGCCCGCGTAGGGGTCATCCGTGCCGTAGCCCGGCACGTAGTACTCGAAGTGCAGGTGCGGTCCCGTGGAAGCGCCGGACGAGCCCACGCGCGCAATCCAGTTGCCGCAGGCGAGCGTGGTCCCCCGCGCGAACTGCTGCGTGTATGCCTTCAGGTGCCAGTACCAGGTCTGCGTGTTGTCCGGGTGCCGCATGATGATGTAGTTCGCCGTGTAGAGGCCGCACGCGGCATAGGGATTGGACTGGTTCCAGTAGTTGCACCGGTCGTAGTACCCGTCCACCGACGCTTCGACGTAGCCCCGGGCGGCGTTCATCGCCCAGACGCCGTAGTCCATCTTCGAGAACCCGCCCACCAGCGCGTAGTCCGTGCCCGTGTGGCCGCTGTAGCGCACGCCACCGCAGGCGTAGTCCCGGCCGCCGTAGTCCTTGTACGCGCTCACCGTGCAGCCGCCGTTGCCGCACTGATCCGCGAGCTGCGACGCGGGGAAGCGGAACATCGTCTGCGCGGAGGAGACCGCCGGAAGCGAAAGCAGCGCGAACGCCGCCACCACCATGAGCCGCTGAAGGCGCATCACTTCGCACCTCCCACGTCCGCGGCCGCGTGGCCGGTGCGCACGTTGAGCGTCCAGAACACGCCGCCGCCCGCGTTGTAGCGGAGCACGTCCTCGCCCACCCACTCCATGTGGTGGCTGGAGACGGGCGGGGGCACGAACTCCTTCGGCGGGCCGCCGAACAGCATCCAGTTCTCCAGGCCCACGTTGGTGAGCTGCCGGGGCTCCGCGCCTTCCACCGTCGTGACGAAGAACGACGCCACGCTCGTCCGGCCCGACACGAACACCACCGTCTTGCCGTCCGGGGAGATGCTCGGCGTCGCGTCCACGCCCGGGCCGTCCGCCAGCACCTTCACGCGCCCCTTCATGTCGATGATGCCCACCGCCGTCTCATGCGGGCCCGGGGCGCCCGTCTTCAGCGTGGCCACCAGCGCGTCCCCCTTCGCCGTGGGGAACAGGTCGCCGCCCACCTGCTCGGCGAGCAGCCGCTCGCGGCCGTTCGCGTCGCGCAGCCGCAGGGTGCCCTCGCCGTCCAGCAGCGCCACCTCCTGGCCCACGATGCGCGCCTCGCGGTACTTGAACTCCGGGGCCACCACGCGGACCGCGCCGGTGTCCTCGGCGTACCGGACGATGGCCAGCAGCGGGAGGTCATCCGTCCCCAGCGGCTCCACGGGGATCTCCGCGACGATGCCCGCCAGCATCTCCCGGCCCTGGCCGAAGAGCTGGACGAAGCGAGCCTTGGGCCCGAAGGCCTTCTCCACGGCGGGGACCAGGCTCTCGCGCGCCTTCGTCACGCGGCGCAGGTCCGCCGGGTTCGGAGGCGCTTCCGCGAAGGCGGAGCCGCCTACCAGCGTCATCACTGCGAGTGTGAGGAATCGATTCTTCATTTCACTCCGGGGGATGGGGAAGACCGCGACGGGAGCGCGGTGACGAGGTTGTCTCAATGTCTGGGATTGAGTTGCTTTTAAACTGGTTATTCAAGAATAAGTGGAAAATTGAATGAGCGATGCAGAGGCACGGCCGGGCCCGGCGTGTTACGAGCCCATGCATGGCGAAAACCCTTCCCGAGCGCCCACGCGCCGTCCTCGTCGGTGTCCAGCTTCCCGGGGTGACGGATGAAGCGCATGCCGCGGACCTGGCGGAGCTGAAGCGGCTGGTGCACACGCTGGGCTTCGACGCGGTGGCGACCGTGTCCCAGCGCCGGCAGCGGCTGGCCACCGGCACGGTGCTCGGCTCCGGCAAGCTCAAGGAGCTGTCCGAGCTCACCGGTGGCACGGGCGTCATCCCGTCCGGCGCGCAGGGCAAGACGTCGAAGGCGCGGGAGAAGTGGGAGGCCGAAGCCGACGCGGAGCCCGAGGACCCGGACGCCCCGGTGGCTCCCGGCGACGCGGACCCGAACGGACCCGGAGCCGAGCCGCCCGACGAGGACGACGACGCCTTCCCGGACGCGGAATCAGACGCGGACGCGGAGGCCACCGCCGTCGAACCGGGCCCCAGGCCCACCGTGGTGGTCGTGGACCACGAGCTGTCCCCCGGCCAGCTGCGCAACCTGGAGCGCGCCACGGGCGTGCAGGTGCTGGACCGCGCGGGCGTCATCGTGGACATCTTCCACCGGCACGCCAAGAGCCACGAGGCGCGCATGCAGGTGGAGATCGCCCGGCTCAACTATCTGGCCCCGCGCCTTCGTGAATCCTCCGGAGGCAGTGAGCGCCAGCAGGGCCGCGGCTCGGGTGACTCGGCGGTGGAGCTGGACCGCCGCAAGATTCGCGACCGGCTGGCGGAGCTGCGCGAGGGCCTGGCCGCCATCCAGAAGGACCAGGACCACCGCCGCTACGCGCGCCGGGACCAGCTGCGCGTGGCGCTGGTGGGCTACACGAACGCGGGCAAGTCGTCGTTGATGCGCGCGCTCACGGGCAGCACGGTGCTGGTGGCGGATCAGCTCTTCGCCACGCTCGACACGACGGTGCGCGCGATGCAGCCGGAGACCCGGCCGCGCATCCTCGTCTCCGACACGGTGGGTTTCATCCAGAAACTGCCGCACGACCTGGTGGCGTCCTTCCGCTCCACGCTGGACGAGGCGCTGGAGGCGTCGCTGCTGCTCTACGTGGTGGACGCGTCCGACCCCACCTGGGCCGCGCAGCTGGAGGTCACCCGCACGGTGCTCCGGGAGATTGGCGCGGACGTGGTGCCGGGCAAGCTGCTCTTCAACAAGGTGGACCGGCTGGACGCGGCGGTGCAGGAAGCGCTCCGGGCCGAGCACCCCGAAGCCATCTTCCTGTCCGCGCACCGGCCGGACGACGTGGCCATGCTGCGCCGGGAGGTCATCGCCTTCTTCGAGGCCTCCATGGTGGAGGCCGACCTGGTGATTCCCTACGCACGGCAGGCCCGCATCGGCGAGGTGTACGAGCACACCACCGTGGTGTCCCAGGCCTACGACGAGACGGGCAGCCGGCTGCGCGTGAGGGGTCTACCGGGCGCCATCGCCCGGCTCACCCGGTCGTTCCAGGAGTAGGCGTCAGCGCACGACGGGCACGGTCACCGGGTCCTTCTCGTCCACGGTGACCTCCACCTTGCCCACGCGCCACAGCACCGGCTGGAACGCGAAGTTCAGGCGGTGCCCGTCCGCGGTCTCCACCAGGGCGGTGCCCTCCTTGGGCAGGTAGTTGCCCACTTCATATTCGAGCGACGTGAGCGTGATGC
Source organism: Corallococcus sp. AB018 (assembly GCF_003986945.1). Lineage (NCBI taxonomy): Bacteria > Pseudomonadati > Myxococcota > Myxococcia > Myxococcales > Myxococcaceae > Corallococcus > Corallococcus sp. AB018. The sequence continues at coordinate 8,061 of NZ_RAWR01000309.1, forward strand.
GGTCCGTCCCGTTCGGCCCTGTCAGCTCGCCCGGACCGTCGAACACCAGCGACGTGCCGCCGATGATGGGCAGCCCGTCGCGCTTCCCCACGGTGCTGTTGATGGAGAAGCTGTGGCCCTGGCGGCCGGGCACCTGGCCCTCGACTTCCGCGAACAGGCGCGTCTCGTCCGCGCACGTGCCGTAGCCCACCTTGGCCTGGAGCGTCTGGCCATCCACGGCCAGCTCGCGCAGGTCCGCCTTCATCTCCATCAGGTCCTCGCCGCCGCGGTACTCCAGCACCGCGCGTCCGGTGAAGCGCAGGCCGTGCACGTCACAGGCGGACGGGAAGGACACGACGACGGAGTCGGTGACGGCGTCCACGGCCTGCACCCGGAAGGTCGCGCAGGTCACCGAGGCGCTCAGCCCCTCCACTGCGCGGTTGAGGAAGGAGCGCCGGGGCTCGCCGCACGTGTACACGGGCATCAGGCCCAGCATCTCGAACGCGCCCCGCACCTGGTGCGTGGAGGCCGCCAGCCGCTCCACGCGGGCCTTCGCGTCGTCTATCTCCTCCTGGGTGGGCAGGTTGTCCCCACAGGCGGAGGTGGCGAGGGCGGCGAGGGCAGCGAAGGCAATGCGGCGCATGAAGGTCTCCGGAAAGACGGTGCGGCTCCCCCGCGCCATCGCGGAGGACCGTACCCCGAGCCTTCAGCAACGGTCATGCCCCCCTCAACCCCGCGAATCTCCAGGGAAAGGGGCTCCCCTGACCCCATGCAGCGTGTGCAGTGAGCTGCGCAACCAGGGGCGGCCCTGTCCGGGCCCGCCCGGTCCAAACCTGTCCGACAGGAGGTCTGCGCGGAATAGGGGTGAAGGCTGACTGGCTACTGAGCCTCAAGGGAGGCAGGGGCCTCCAGCACGAAGTAGACGCAAAAAAGCCGGCTGCGTGTCAGCAGCCGGCGGATG
>NZ_RAWR01000030.1:0-57424 GCF_003986945.1 Corallococcus sp. AB018
AGCCCTCCAGAAGCCACCGGGCATCCGGGTTGCTCGCGTCATGCAGCGCCAGCCCCAGATTCTCCAGCGTCAGTGACTCATCCAACGCCACCGCGCGCGTCTTGCGTCCGGGGCGCTGCACCACCAGGCCTCGCGCCGCCAGCCGCCGCAGCGCCTCACGGATGGTGCCCCGACACACCTCATAGCGGCGCGCCAGCTTCGCTTCGGAGCCGAATTGTCCGCTCGGGTGCAGCCGCCCCAGCGCGATATCGCGCTCGATTTGCGCCTCCACATAGGCCACGAGTCCTCGCCGTTCCATCCCCATTCCCCTTCCTCGTCCCAGCATCGCCATCCAACCACAGGGGTCTGACATGGATGCGCGAGCCCAACGGTCCGCGTCGATTGCGGGCCAGCGCGCCCCCGGGCCGCATGGGGCGAAAACCTGTCCGACTGTCGGACAGGTTTTGAGGCAACCGGCCCCGGGCGGGCGACCCTGTGCGTGCACCACATTGGCATCCGTGCGCGCATGACGTTGTGCCCACTGACGGGCCGGCGCGGCCTGGGGCCCATGCTGCGGAAACTTGTCCGACTGTCGGACAGGTTTTGAGGCAACCGGGCCCGGGCGGACGCCTCTGCCCCTGGCCTGGTGTCCGCCCCCCACGACATCGCGGCCCGCGGCTGCGCGCCGAAACGCAGCTCGTTCTGGCCCACCACTTCGGGTTGCGGCATGGGGCGACGCTCTTCTTGGGCCCTGCTGCGTGCTCCGGTGTCGGGAAGGCGGCAGGGCCAGGCACTTACGTCTGTCCGCATGGTGACCACTTCCCGCTACCCTCGCGGTCCATGACCTCCGCTTGCGTCCCTGGCTCCCCGTTGCGGGTGGGCCTCCTTGGCTATGGCCTGTCCGGCTCGCGCTTCCATGGACCCCTCATCGCCGCGGAGCCCGCGTTCACCCTGGCTGCCGTGGCGTCCAGCCGCGCTGACGCCGTGGCCCGCGACTGGCCAGGTGTCCGCACCGGCACCGTGGAGTCGCTGCTGGCGGATCCAGACCTGGACGTGATCGTCGTGTGCACACCCAATGACTCGCATGCGTCGCTCGCGGGACAGGCGCTTCGCTCGGGCAAGCATGTGGTGGTGGAGAAGCCCTTCGCTCTGGACGCGGACGAGGCGATGCGGCTGGACGCGCTCGCGAAGGAGCGCGGGCTTTGCCTCACCGTGTTCCACAACCGGCGCTGGGACGGCGACTTCCTCACCGTGCGCCAGTTGCTGGAGCAGGGACGGCTGGGGACGCTCTATAGCCTGGAGAGCCACTTCGACCGCTTCCGGCCCCAGGTGAAGGATCGATGGAAGGAGCAGGACGTGCCCGGCGGCGGGACGCTTTGGGACCTGGGCTCGCACCTCATCGACCAGGCAGTGCAGCTCTTCGGCCTGCCAGAGTCGGTGGCCGCGGACCTGGGCCGGCAACGTCCGGGCGCGAAGGGCACGGATTGGTTCCACCTGGTGCTGCGTTACGGCTCGCTGCGCGTACTGCTGCACTCCGGTTCCGTGGTGCACGCGCCGTGGCCCCGCTTCGTGTTGCAGGGCGACCGGGATGCGTACGTGAAGCATGCGCTGGATCCGCAGGAGGGACAGCTCGAAGCGGGCCTGCGTCCCGGCCATCCGGACTTTGGCCGCGAACCCGCGGAGCGCCACGGCCGGTTGCTGGCCTCGGGGGAAACCGTCGCCACTGTCCCTGGTGCGTATGGCCAGTTCTACCAGCAGCTCGGCGCCGCCATCCTCCACGGCGCGCCCGTGCCCGTGACGGCGCTGAGCGCGAGCGAGACAGTGCGTGTCATCCAGGCCGCGATCCAGAGCGACCTCGAAGGCCGCCGCATTCCGCTGCCTCCTCGCGACTGAAGAATCAGAGCGTCTTCTCCAACACCAGGAACGTGGGCGACGCGTAGCCCGCGTGCGTTCCATGGGAATGGAAGACGTAGCCCTGGCGCGCGTACCACGCATGGTGCGACGTGAGCGCGAGCCGCACCGACAGCCGCACGCGCGTCTGGCCCAACGCGCGCGCTCGGGACTCCACTGCGTCCATGAGGCGCAGCGACATGCCCTGGCCCCGGTGTGATGGCAGCACCGCGAGCCGGTCCAGGTACACGTGGTCCACCTTCGGGTGGAAGAACACGCAGCCGAAGAAGATGCCGTCCGCCTCCGCGACGAAACCGCCGCCGTCCGACAACTCGCGCCGCACCACGGCCTCCGTCTTGTCGTGCGCGCTGGAGGGCGGATCCAGGCGGCCGCGGTATTCCTCGAAGGCGTCGCGCACCACCTGGGTGATCCGCTCGGCGTCGGCGGGCACTGCTTCGCGGATCCGGAAGGGCTCGGGCATTCCCGAAGTCTAGTGGAAACGGCAGGCGCGGGCGTTTCACCACCACGGTGAAACACCGCTGAAACATGTCACCAGAGACCGGGCGTGTAGCGGAGTTCCCGCTCGGTCTCCAGCGCCCGCATGGCCTCGCTCCCGAGCGGGCTGACAGCCAGGCCCTCACGACCAAATCGCTGCGACCGTGTCGGAGTGCCTGTCTACTATCCCGCGCGCTCGCGAGTCCGGGAACCCGTCACATCTCCTTCCCGAGCGTTCGCAAGCCCCCCTCCCAAGGAGTCTCTGGCCCATGGCTTCCACCCCTGAGCAGAAGCGCGCGCGGCTGGCGGAACTGCTGCGCGAGAAGCGCCGCCTCACGTCGAGGGTGCCGGCGTCGTTCGGTCAGGAGCGCATGTGGTTCCAGGAGCGGCTGGCGCCCGGACAGGCCGGATTGAACCTGCTCTTTTCGGTACGCCTGGAGGGCCTGCTCGAGGTGCCCTCGCTGGCGGGGAGCCTGAACGAAGTGGTGAGCCGCCACGCGGTGCTGCGCACCACCTTCGTGGAACAGGACGGACGGCCGTGGCAGCGCATCACGCCCGAACTCGACGTGCCCCTGCCCGTGGTGCCAGTGACGGATGCCGCGGAGGCCTGGCGAAGATTGCACGAAGCGGCTCGCGCGCCGTTCGACCTGGAGCAGGGTCCACTGCTGCGCGCCGTGCTCTTCGCTGTCTCCCCCACCGAGCACCTGTTGCTGCTCGCGCTGCACCACACCGTGTCCGACGGCTGGTCCATGGGCCTGCTGGTGCACGAACTGGGCCTCATCTACGAGGCCCTGGCTTCGGGCGGGGCGCCGGTGCTGCCCGCGCTGGCACTGCAGTACGCGGACTTCTCCGTGTGGCAGCGGGAGTCATTGAAGGGGGAGGCGCTGGAGGCGTCGATCGACGTGTGGCGCTCGCGGCTGGATGCACGGGCAGTCCTGTCGCTGCCCACGGATCGGCCTCGCTCAGGACAGGCGGACAGCCGGGGCGCGACCGTGTCCTCGATGCTTCCCGCCGCGCTGATCCAGCGGCTCTCGACCCTGGCGGCGCAGGAGGGCACCACCCTCTTCACGGTGTTGCTCGCGGGCTTCAAGGCGTTGCTCATGCGCTACTCCGGGCAGGACGACCTCACGGTCGGAACGCCTGTCGCCGGACGCTCGCGCGCGGAGCTGGAGCCGCTGGTCGGGTTGTTCGTCAACACGCTCGCGCTGCGAACATCGCTCACGGGGGATCCATCGTTCCGCTCGCTCATGGGCCGCGTGCAGGCAACGTCGGTGGAGGCCTTCGCGCACCAGGACGTGCCCTTCGAGAAGCTGGTGGAGGTGCTCCAGCCTCCGCGTCACCTGGACGTACCGCCGTTCTTCCAGGTGATGTTCGTCCTGCAGAACACGCCCCTTCCGACCGTGCGCCTGCCCGGGCTGTCGCTGGACGCGCAGGTGGTGGACAGCGGCTTCGCGCAGTTCGACCTCACCCTCTTCGCCTTCGAACAGGCGGACGACCTGCGCCTCACCGCCGAGTACCGCACCGCCCTCTTCGATGAGGTCACGATGGTGCGGCTGATGAGACACCTGCGCGTCCTGCTGGAGAACGCAGTCGCGTGGCCGGATGCGCGCCTGTCGGAGCTGTCCCTCCTGGATGAGACCGAGCGGCAGCGCGTGCTTCATGCGTGGAACGGGCCCCGGGAAGCGTTTCCTCGCGGGGTGCTGCTGCAGCAACTGGTGGAAGCGCAGGTGGCTCGCACTCCGGACGCGGTGGCCGTCACGTTTGAAGAGACGGCGCTCACCTATGCGCAGCTGGATGCCCGGGCCAACCAGCTCGCGTGGCACCTGCGGTCCATGGGCGTGGGGCCGGAGGTTCGCGTCGGGCTGATGCTGGAGCGGTCGCTGGAGCTGGTGGTGGCGCTGCTCGCGACGTTGAAGGCAGGAGGGGCGTACGTTCCGCTGGATCCGGCCCTGCCAGCGCAGCGGCTCGCGTGGATGTTCGAGGACGCCCGGCCCGCCGTGGTGCTCATCCAGGAACGGCTGGTGGCGCGGCTGCCCGCTGGGGACTCCGTGCCGGTGCTCCGCCTGGACTCCCAGTGGGCGGAGGTAAATCGGCATCCGTCCGGCGCGCCGCCTCCGGTGGCCTCCGAGGACGCGCTGGCGTACGTCATCTTCACCTCTGGCAGCACTGGGCGGCCGAAGGGCGCGATGAACGCGCACGCGGGCGTCGTCAACCGGCTCCTGTGGATGCAGGGGGCGCTGCCGCTGTCACCGGGCGACGCGGTGTTGCAGAAGACGCCGTTCAGCTTCGACGTGTCCGTGTGGGAGTTCTTCCTGCCGCTGATGACGGGCGCGCGGTTGGTGGTGGCTCGGCCCGGAGGACACCAGGAGCCGGACTATCTGGCGGACCTCATCGCGCGGGAGCGGATCACCGTCGCGCACTTCGTGCCGTCCATGCTCCAGGCGTTCCTGGAAGCACCCGGCCTGCAGCAGTGCGCGTCGCTGCGCCAGGTGGTGTGCAGCGGTGAAGCACTGCCGCGGGAGCTGGCTGAACGGTGCCTGGCGCGGCTGCCTCGCGCGCGGCTGCACAACCTCTATGGCCCCACCGAGGCCGCGGTGGATGTCACCGCGTACGAGTGTGTCCGCGGCGCGCTGGGGCGCTCCGTGCCCATCGGGTATCCGGTGGCGAATACGGTGATCCGGCTGCTGGACGCATCGCTGCGGCCGGTGCCCCAGGGTGTTCCCGGAGAGCTGTTCATCGGGGGTGTGCAGGTGGGCCGCGGGTATCTGGGCCGCCCGGACCTGACCGCGGAGCGCTTCATCCCGGACGCGTACAGCGACACGCCCGGGGCCCGGCTGTACCGCACGGGGGACCTTGCCCGGTGGCTGCCCGATGGCGCCATCGAGTACCTGGGCCGAACCGACTTCCAGGTGAAGGTGCGCGGGCTGCGCATTGAACTGGGCGAAATCGAGGCCGCGCTGGAGCAGCACCCCGCCGTGCGACAGGCCGTCGTCGTGGCGCTCCCGGGCGTCACGGCGAGCGACACGCGGTTGGTGGCGTATCTCGTCGGAGGGACGGACGTGGCGGGGACGGAGGCCCTTCGAGCGTTCCTCTCGGAGAGGCTCCCTGAGTACATGGTGCCCGGTGCCTTCGTCTCGCTGGAGGCCCTGCCCCTGACGTCCAGCGGAAAGGTCGACCGCAGGGCGCTGCCCGTGCCGGACATGGCCTCGGGGGTGGTTCAGGAGTACGTCGCGCCGCGCAATCCCACGGAGGAGCAGCTGGCTTCGCTCTGGGCGGATCTGCTGCGCGTGGAGCGCGTGGGCGTGCACGATGACTTCTTCGCGCTGGGGGGACATTCGCTGCTCGCCACACAGCTCCTCTCGCGCATCCGGGCGGCGTTGCAGGTGGAACTGCCCCTGCGTGCGGTCTTCAAGGCGCCCACGCTCGCGGCCCTGGCTTCGGCGCTGGAGGAGGCACGAGGCCGGAGCGAGGGCCTCCAGGCGCCTCCCTTGCGCCCTGTGAGCAGGGAGGGCGAGCTCGCGCTGTCCTTCGCGCAGCAGCGCCTGTGGTTCCTGGAGCAGCTTCAACCCGGTGGCGTTGCATACAACCTGCCCGGGACCGTGCTGCTCGAAGGCGCGCTCCATGTTCCAGCGCTGCGGCAGGCCCTGGATGCGCTGATCGAACGCCATGAGGTGCTGCGCACCACGTTCGCCTCCGGGGCCCACGGGCCGGTCCAGTGCATCGCGCCCCCGTCGTCATGCCCGTTCGAGTTCGTGGACCTGGAGGACCTGCCGCCTCCGGGCACACGTGATGCCCGGCTGCGGGACTTCGTCGCCGCGCAGGCGCAGCGGCCCTTCGACCTGGCGCGGGGCCCGATCTTCCGCGCGGTGCTCGTGCGGATGGAAGAGACGCGGCATGTGCTGCTCGTGCTCACGCACCACATCGCTTCGGACGGCTGGTCCACGGGGGTGCTCGTGCGCGAGTTGGTTGCCCTCTATCGGGCCTTCGCTTCCGGCCAGCGTCCTTCGCTTCCGCCACTTCCCATCCAGTACGCCGACTTCGCCGCGTGGCAGCGCTCCTGGCTTCAGGGAGAGGTGCTCACCTCGCAGCTTGCGTGGTGGCGAGAGCAGCTCGCGGATGCACCTCCGCTCTTGATGCTTCCCACGGACCGGCCGCGCCCGGCGGCGCAGACGTTCTCGGGGGACCAACTCGCGGTGCGGCTGTCCCGGAAGCTGACGGACGGCGTGCATTCCGTGGCGAGACAGGCGGGGGCCACCCCCTTCATGGTGCTGCTGGCCGCGTACCACCTGTTGCTGTCCCGGTATGCCGGACAGGACGACGTCAGCGTGGGCGCCCCGGTCGCGGGCCGCACCCGTTCGGAGTCAGAGGGACTGATCGGATTCTTCGTCAACACGCTGGTGCTGCGTGCGCGCATCGATCCACGCGCTTCGTTCCGGACGCTGCTCGCCCAGGTGCGTGCCACGACGCTCGGCGCCTTCGAACACCAGGACGTCCCATTTGAGAAGCTGGTGGAAGAACTCCAGCCCGCACGCGACCCGAGCCATACGCCGTTCTTCCAGGTCACCCTCACCCTCCAGAACGCACCCACCGCGGAGTGGCGGCTGCCGGACCTCACTCTGCGCGAGCTGCCTCCTCCCTTCATCCCGTCGAAGTACGACTTCAGCCTCATCCTGGAGGAGTCGCCGGACGGCATCACCGGCAGCCTCCATTACAACACCGACCTCTTCGACCCGACCTTCCTCCAGGCGTTGATGCAGGGCTACGCCTCGTTGCTGGAAGCGCTTCCCGGACAACTGGAGGCCCCGGTGGCGCAACTGCCACTGATGCCCACGCAAGCACGGCGTCAGGTGCTGGAGGACTGGAGCGGCGTCTCCGCTGTCGGGGACTTCTCCGCGCATTCCATCACTGCCCGCTTCGAGGAACAGGCCGCTCGGGCGCCAGACGCGGTGGCGCTCGTATCCGAGTCCGGAAGCATGACCTACGCACGGCTCGATGCGCGGGCGAACCAGCTCGCGCACCACCTTCGCGCCTCTGGCATCTCCGAAGGCAGCCGCGTGGCCGTGCTGTTGCAGCGCTCGCCCGACCTCATCGTCTCGCTGCTCGCGGTGCTCAAGACCGGCGCGGCCTATGTCCCCATCGACCTGAATGCTCCGCCCGAGCGCTGGTCCCTCCTGCTTGAACAGTCCGGGGCAGGAATGGTCATCACGCTGGAGGCGCTCGCGGATGAACTGCCGTCGCTGATGACGCCACTGGTGCTGCTGGATGCGGATGCGTCCCGGCTGGCTTCGCGTCCGAAGACTGTGCCGCCGGAGCCGCGCGCGACAGGCGACCGGCTGGCCTATGTCCTCTTCACCTCGGGCTCCACCGGGACGCCCAAGGGTGTCTGTGTCCCGCATCGCGCCGTGTTGCGGCTGGTGGTGGGCAGCGACTTCATTCGCTTCGGCCAGGACGAGGTCTTCCTCCAGCTTGCGCCGGCCGCGTTCGATGCGTCGACGCTCGAAATCTGGGGCGCGTTGCTTCATGGGGCCCGGCTCGTGCTCGCGCCGCCGGGAGAGCTGTCACTCGCGCGTATCGCGGAGGTGCTGACAGGGCACGGTGTCACCACGCTGTGGCTCACGGCCGCCCTCTTTGAACAGATGGCCGTGCATCATCCGGAGGCCCTCGCTTCCGTGGCGCAGGTGCTTGCGGGCGGCGATGTGCTCCCGGCCTCTCGCGTGCGGGAACACCTGGCGCGGATGCGTCCGGGCTCGGTGTTGCTCAACGGCTACGGACCCACCGAGAACACCACCTTCTCCGCCACGCACTTGATGCAGGCAGGCGACACCGTGGAGACCGCCGTTCCCATCGGGCGACCGCTGCCCCACTCCACCGCCTACGTTCTGGATCCGGCGATGCGGCCGGTCCCTCCTGGCATGCCGGGAGAGCTGTACGTCGGCGGCGAGGGACTGGCGTGGGGCTACCTCCACCAGCCCGCCCTCACCGCCGAACGCTTCGTGCCCCATCCGTTCAGCACGACACCGGGGTCACGGCTCTACCGCACCGGCGACAGGACGCGCTGGCGCGCGGACGGCACGTTGGACTTCCTGGGCCGCACCGACTTCCAGGTGAAGCTGCGCGGCTTCCGCATCGAACCGGGTGAGGTCGAAGCGGCCCTGCGCGGACTGCCGGGCGTTCACGAAGCCGTGGTCGTGGTGCGCGAAGACGCCGCCGGAGACAAGCGACTGGTGGCCTACGTCGTTGGTGAATCTCTGGACGGCAGGGCCCTGCGCTCGGAGCTTCAGCAGCGACTTCCCGACTACATGATCCCCAGCGTCGTCGTGGTGCTGGACGCCCTGCCCCTCAACGCCAACGGCAAGCTGGACCGCTCCTCACTTCCCGCTCCCGAGGCCCCCGTGGCTTCGGCGGACACGTACGTCGCGCCTCGCGACGCGGTGGAGCAACAGCTCGCCGCCGTTTTCGCGGAGGTGCTGCACGTTCCTCGCGTGGGCATCCACGATGACTTCTTCGACCTGGGTGGCCACTCCCTGCTGGCCACGCAGGTGGTGTCGCGCGTGCGCACGACACTGGGCGTGGAGCTGCCCCTGGGCGACCTCTTCGCGGCGCCCACGGTGGAGACGCTCGCGGTCCGTGTGGTGGCCCTGCGCTCGCGGGAGGACTCCCGACCGGGGACGCCGCCGCTCGTGGCCGGGCCGCGCACGGGTCCCGTGCCGCTGTCCTACGCGCAGCAGCGACTGTGGTTCCTGGATCAACTCCAGCCCGGCAGCGCCTTCTACAACGTGCCCGGCATCCTGGTCCTCGATGGCGCGCTGGATGCCTCGGCGCTGGAGCGGTCCCTCCAAGCCCTGGTGCGCAGACATGAAGTCCTGCGCACCACGTTCGTGTCCGATGGGGACTCGCCGGTCCAGCGCCTCAATCCCGAAGCGACGCTGACGCTGTCCATCGTCTCGCTGGAGTCCCCCCCCGAGGACCACCGTGAAGCCGAGGCGCACCGTCACGCAGCCTCCGAGGCCGCGCGGCCCTTCGACCTGGGCATCGGGCCTCTCGTGCGCGCCGTGTTGCTGCGGCTGGATTCACGACGTCACTGGTTGCTGCTCACGCTGCACCACATCGTCTCCGACGGTTGGTCCATCGGGGTCTTCGCTCGCGAGCTGGGCTCGCTGTACCGGGCCTTCGCTTCCGGTCAGTCCCCGGCGCTGTCTCCCCTGCCGCTCCAGTACGCGGACTTCGCCCTCTGGCAACGCTCGTGGCTCCAGGGAGACGTGCTCCAGGCGGAGCTGGAGTGGTGGCGACGGGAACTCGACGGCGCGCCCACCGCGCTGGAGCTGCCCACCGACCGGCCTCGCCCCGTCGCACAGTCGTTCCGGGGAGCTTCACTTCCCGTGGCGCTGTCCCCAGACGTTTCGGGCGCGGTGAAGGCGCTGGCGGCCCGGGAGGGCGCCACACCGTTCATGGTGCTGCTCGCGGGCTTCCAGTTGCTGTTGTCTCGCTACACGGGCCAGGACGACGTGCTCGTGGGCTCCGCCATCGCCAACCGCAACCGCGCGGAGACGGAGGGCCTCATCGGCTTCTTCGTGAACACGCTGGTGTTGCGTGCTCGCATCGATCCGCGGGCCTCGTTCCGGACGCTGCTGGCCCAGGTGAAGGCGACGACGCTCGCGGCGTACGCTCACCAGGACCTGCCCTTCGAGAAGCTGGTGGAGGGCATGCAGGGGGCTCGGGACCTGAGCCGGTCTCCGCTGTTCCAGGTGGCGTTCACGTTCCAGAACGCGCCCGTGGACGCGCTGGACCTTCCCGGCCTCCGTCTGGAGCTGCGTGGCGGGGAGATCACCACCGCGAAGTTCGACCTGGACTTCAGCCTCCAGGAGCGGAACGGCGCGTTCAGCGGCGACCTGAACTTCAGCACCGACCTCTTCGCCCCCGCCACCGTCGCCCGGATGATGGCGCACTTCCAGGCGCTGCTCGGCGCGCTCACGGCCCGCCCCGCTGCGCCCGTGCGAGAGCATTCGCTGCTCGACGGCGAGGAACGCCAGCGCGTGCTCGTGGACTGGAACGCCACGCAGCGTCCGCTCGCGCCCTACACCGTGCCGGAGCTGTTCGCGGCACAGGTGCTCCGTGCACCGGAGGCCGTCGCGGTCCAGCACGAAGGCCAGGTGCTCACCTACGCGGCGCTGGCGGAACGTGCGCGGCGACTGGCCCTGCGCCTGCGCGCCTTCGGACTCCCTCCAGAGGCACGGGTCGCGCTGTGCGTGGAGCGGGGGCTGGAGCTGGTGGTGGGGATGCTCGGCATCCTGGAGGCGGGCGGTTGCTACGTGCCCATGGACCCCGCCTATCCGCGCTCCCGCCTCGCGTTCATGTTCGAGGACGCGGGCATCTCCGCGGTGGTGGGCCAGCGGGACCTGCTGGGCGCCCTTCCGGAACACTCCCTGCCCACGGTGTGCCTGGAGCCGGACGCGGAGGAACCCGGCCAGAAACCCGCGCCCGCTTCCTCGGACGTCACGGTGCGGCCGGGGCAACTGGCCTACGTGCTCTACACGTCGGGCTCCACGGGCACTCCCAAGGGCGTGGGCATCACGCACCAATCCATCGTGCACCTGGTACGGGACACGAACTTCGTCCAGCTCGGGCCGGACGACTGCATCGTGCAGGCGGGCACGCCTTCTTTCGACCTGGCCACCTTCGAGGTCTGGGGCGCGCTGCTCAATGGCGCGCGGCTCGTCATCCTGCCGCGTGAGGTGACGCTGGCTCCGGCGGAGCTGGCTCGCACGCTGCGCGAGGTGGGCGCCACCACGGCCCTGTTCGCCACGGCCCTGTTCCACACGGTGGCGCGCGACGTCCCCGAGGCCTTCGCCACGATGCGCACGGTCCTGTACGCCGGAGAGGCCGCGAACGCGGATGCGGCTCGCGCGGTGCTGCGCGCGGGGCCTCCGGGCCGGCTGGTGAATCTGTATGGCCCCACGGAGACGACCGTGGGCGTCACCACGCACGACATCGTGGACCTGCCGGAGCACGCGACGTCGGTGCCCATCGGCCGGCCGATGACGCGCGTCCAGACGTACGTGCTGGATGCGCACGGGCAGCCCGTGCCCGTGGGTGTTCCGGGCGAGCTGTACCTGGGCGGTGACGGCCTGGCCCGGGGCTACCTGGGGCGCCCCGAGCTGACCGCGGAGCGCTTCGTGCCTTCACCATGGGGTGGCGTGCCCGGTGCTCGGCTGTACCGCACGGGCGACCGGGTGCGCTGGCTCGCGGACGGGACGCTGGACTTCCTGGGCCGCATGGACACGCAGGTGAAGCTGCGCGGCTTCCGCATCGAACTGAGCGAGGTGGAGGCCATCCTCCGGCAGCACCCCTCGGTGAAGGCAGCGGTGGCGGGAGTCATCGAGGATCGCCTCGTGGCGTGGTTCGTGCCCGGCGCTCCGGTGGAGGCAACGGCCTTGCGCGCCTTCGTCTCCGAACGACTGCCCGCGCCACTGGTGCCCTCCGCGTTCGTGTCGCTGGACACACTGCCGCTCACTCCCGTGGGCAAGGTGGACCGCAAGGCGCTGCCCGGTCCGGATGCGCGCTCGGTCGCTGGCGGGCCCGTGGCTCCGGAGCGGATGACGCTGTTCCAGCAGCGCATCGCCACGCTGTTCCAGGAGCTGCTCCGCCTGGAGTCAGTGGGGCTGCACGATGACTTCTTCGTCATCGGGGGCCATTCGCTGCTGGCCACACAGCTCGTCTCCCGGCTGCGTTCGACCTTCGGAGTGGAGCTGCCGCTGCGCGCCCTCTTCGATGCACCCACCGTCGCCCGGCTCACGGAGCGTGTGGAGGCCTGGCTCCTCTCGCGTGTCGAGGGACCACGCATCCCGGCACTCGTCGCCACGTCGAGGGACCGGGACCTGCCGGTGTCCTACGCACAGCAGCGGCTGTGGGTGGTGGAGCAGCTTCGCCCGGGCGGCAGCCACTACACCATCGCCACCGCGCTGCGGCTGGACGGCGTGCTGGACGTGGAAGCGTTGCGCCGCGCCCTGGAGCTCGTCGTCTCCCGGCATGAAGCGCTGCGCACCACGTTCGCGATGAAGGAAGGCCAGCCCGTCCAGCACGTGCACCCGACGGGTGCATGGGAGTTGCCGGTCACCGACCTGAGCGCCATGCCCCGCGTGTCCCGCGAGGCCGAGGCCCAGCGGCGCTCCGTGGAGGAGGCCGCGCTTCCCTTCGACCTGGGACGGGGACCGGTCCTGCGCACGCGGCTGCTCCGCCTGGATGCTCGGGAGCACCTGTTGCTCCTGTGCATGCACCACATCATCTCCGACGGCTGGTCACTGGGCGTGCTCGTCCGCGAGGTGGCCGGCGCCTACGAGGCCTTCGCTTCAAGCCGGACCCCCGTGTTGCCGGCGCTGCCGGTGCAGCCCGCGGACTTCGCTGTGTGGCAGCGCTCCTGGCTCCAGGGTGACGTGCTCGCGCGGGAGGTGTCGTGGTGGAAGCAGCACCTCGCCGGGGCGCCCCAGGTGCTGGAGCTGCCCACGGACAAGGCGCGGCCGCCGCTCCAGTCCACGAAGGGGGCGCTGCTTCCCGTCCACCTTCCTGCGGCGGGCGTGGAGCGGTTGGTGGCGTTGGGCCGCTCGGAAGGCGCGACGCCCTACATGGCGCTGCTCGCGGTGTGGCAGGTGCTGCTGTCGCGGTACTCGCGGCAGGAGGAGCTGCTGGTGGGTTCGCCCATCGCGGGCCGCGACCGCTCGGAGCTGGAGGGGCTGGTCGGCTTCTTCGTGAACACGCTGGTGCTGCGCGGGCGCGTGCGACCGGGGGACTCGTTCCGGACGCTGCTCTCCCAGGTCCGGGCCACGGCGCTCGCCTCCTTCGAGCACCAGGACCTGCCGTTCGAGAAGCTGGTGGAGGAGCTGCACGTGGCTCGCGACCTGAGCCGCAACCCGCTGGTGCAAGCGGTGTTCGCGCTCCAGAACGCACCCACCGGCGAGTTGAAGGCGCCGGGGCTCACGCTCCGGCCCGTGCCGGTGGACAACGCCACGGCCCGCTTCGACCTGGGCCTGTTGCTGCACGAGGCTCCGGACGGCCTGCGCGGCGTCATCGAATACAGCACGGACCTCTTCGAGCGTTCGACCGTGGAACGGCTGGCCGGACACCTGCGCACGTTGCTGGACGCCGTCGTCGCCGCTCCAGACATCCCCCTGGCCCAGGTGGAATGGCTCACCCCCGAGGAGCGCCAGCGGGTGCTCACGGCGTGGACCGACACCGGCGTGGGCTACCCGCGTGAGTCGAACCTCGTGGAACGCTTCGCGCTCCAGGTCGCTCAGCGTCCGGAGGCCATCGCGTTGGAGTCGGGTGACGCGCGGCTGACGTATTCGCGGCTCGATGCTCGGGCGAATGCGCTGGCCTGGGTGCTGCGCTCGCAAGGCGTGGGCCCGGATGCGCTGGTGGCGGTGTGCCTGGAGCGCTCCGTGGAGCTGGTCGTCACGCTCCTGGCCATTCTCAAAGCGGGCGGGGCCTATGTCCCCCTGGATGCCGCGTATCCCGCTCGGCGCCTGGCCCTCATGCTGGAGGACGCGCCGCCCCGACTGCTCGTCACCACCCGAGCGCTGCGGGCGTCGCTACCGGTCGCGGAGGGTGTGCCGTGCGTCTTCGTGGAGGAGACGCGCCTGGAGGAACAGTCCACCGAGGCTCCGGACGTGGCGCTCTCCTCACGGAACCTCGCGTATGTGGACTTCACCTCCGGAAGCACTGGCCGCCCCAAGGGCGTCGCCGTGGAGCACCGGGGCGTGCTGCGGCTCCTGCACGGTGCACCCTGGGCCCGGTTCACTCCGGACGAGACGTTCCTGCTGATGGCTCCACTGTCCTTCGACGCGTCGACGTTGGAGCTGTGGGGCCCGCTGTTGTCCGGCGGAAGGCTCGTGGTCTTCCCGCCGCAGCCACCCACGGACCTGGAGCTGCTGGGCCAGATCATCCGACGTCACGGTGTCACGTCGCTCTACCTGTCCGCGGGATTGTTCGCGCAGGTGGTGGACGTGAAGCAGGAG
Organism: Corallococcus sp. AB018; assembly: GCF_003986945.1. NCBI lineage: Bacteria > Pseudomonadati > Myxococcota > Myxococcia > Myxococcales > Myxococcaceae > Corallococcus > Corallococcus sp. AB018. Next base: position 14,373 of record NZ_RAWR01000030.1, read on the forward strand.
GTGCTGCGCGGACTGCGGCAGCTCTTCGTGGGCGGGGACGTCCTGTCCCCCACGCACACGCGCCGCGTGGTGGAGACGCTGGGCCTCCCGGTGGTCAACGGCTACGGCCCCACCGAGGCCACCGTCTTCACCTGCTGCCTCCGCATGGAGCGGCCCGACGACGTCCCCGCCGAAGCGATCCCCATCGGGCCTCCGCTGCCGAACACGCGGACGTTCGTGGTGGACGGCTCGCTGCGGCCGGTGCCCGTGGGCGTTCCGGGTGAGCTGCTCATCGGCGGGGACGGGCTCGCGCGAGGCTACCTCTCCCGCCCGGACCTCACCGCCGAGCGCTTCATCCCCCACCCCTTCGCCACCACACCCGGAGAGCGCGTGTACCGCACGGGAGACCGGGTGCGCTGGCGCGCGGACGGGAGCCTGGAGTTCCTGGGCCGCATCGACACCCAGGTGAAGGTGCGCGGCTACCGCATCGAACTGTCCGAGGTCGAAGCCGCCCTCCGGGACTGGCCCGCCCTCACCGACGCGGCCGTGCTCGTGCGCGAGGACGTCCCCGGCGACAAGCGGCTCGTGGCCTACGTGGTGGCCGGAACGCTGGACGTCCAGGCGCTGCGCGAACACCTGCGGCAGCGGCTGCCCGAGTACATGGTCCCGGCCGCGTTCGTCCCCCTGCCCGTGCTGCCCCTCACCGCCACCGGAAAGCTGGACCGACAGGCACTGCCCGCGCCGGACGTCGCGGCGAGTGCTCGCAAGGGGCGCTTCGTGGAGCCCGCGGATCCGCTTGAGGAACAGCTCGCCGGCATCTGGGCGCGGGAGCTGGGCGCCCGGAGCGTTGGCGTCCATGATCACTTCTTCGAGGACCTGGGTGGCACGTCGCTCACCGTGGTCCGCGTCGCCAGCCGGTTGCACGAGGCGCTCCAGCGCGACGTGCCCGTGGTCTGGTTGTTCGAACATCCCACGGTCCACGGACTGGCCCGGCGACTGGAGCGCGAAGGACTGCCCGCGCGTCCCGTGCCCGCCCCAGTGGCCACTCCTCCCGCGACACCGGCTGAACCCTCCATGCCTGTCCAGACCGTGCCCGCATCCGAGCCGGAGCGAACGCCAGCGCTGCCGCCCAACGCCATCGCCATCATCGGCATGTCCGGGCGCTTCCCAGGCGCTGAGTCGGTGGAGGAGTTCTGGCGCAACCTGCGTGAAGGCGTGGAGTCCATCTCCCGTTTCACTCCCGAGGAATTGGAGCCGATGCCCGGCCTGCCTCCGGGCGTGTCGCTGACACAGCATCCGGGGTTCGTGCCCGCGCAGGGTGTGCTCGCGGACATCGACCAGTTCGATCCCGCGTTCTTCGACATGTCCCTGCGCGAGGCGCAGTGGACCGACCCGCAGCAGCGGATGTTCCTCCAGTGCGCGTGGGCGGCGATGGAGGACGCGGGCATCGACCCCGCGCGATTCCCGGGCATCGTCTCCCTCTTCGCGGGCGCGAACGAATCCGGCTACGCGAACGAGGTGCAGCGGCACCTGCCGTTGGACTCGGCGGCGTTCTTCGAGCTGTACGGCACGGCGACCTACCAGAGCCTGCCGACGAAGGTGTCCTACAAGCTGGGGCTCACTGGCGAGAGCATGCTCGTGTACACGGCGTGCTCCACGGGGCTCGTGGCGGTGCACGTCGCGTGTCAGAACCTGTTGTCAGGCCTGTCGGACGTGGCGCTCGCGGGCGCGACGCGGCTGTCGGTGCCGCAGCGCACCGGCTACGTGCACCAGGAGGGGATGATCTACTCCCCGGACGGCCACTGCCGCGCCTTCGATGCGAAGGGCAAGGGCACCGTCTCCGGCAGCGGCGTGGCGGCCGTGGTGCTCAAGCGGCTGGAGGACGCGGTCCGCGACGGCGACCCCATCCACGCCGTCATCCGAGCCACCGCCGTCAACAACGACGGGCGCGACAAGTCCGGCTTCACGGCGCCCAGCGTGCAGGGCCAGGCGACCGTCATCACGCAGGCGCTGCGCCGTTCGGGCGTGTCGGCGACGGACATCGGCTACGTGGAGGCGCACGGGACGGCGACCCCGCTGGGCGACCCCATCGAGGTCGCGGCGCTCCAGCGCGCCTACGGCCTGGGGCCCGAGCACCGGGGCACCATCCCGCTGGCGTCGCTCAAGACGAACGTGGGCCACCTGGACACGGTGGCGGGGCTCGCGGGGCTCATCAAGGTCGCGCTGTCGCTGCGCGAGGAGGAGATTCCCCCCAGCCTCCACTTCGAGTCTCCGAACCCGAGGATCGACTTCGACGCGGGACCGTTCTTCGTCAACACGCGCCTGCGGCCCTGGCCTCGGGGGATGGCGCCACGGCGCGCGGCGGTGAGCTCGTTTGGCGTGGGCGGAACGAATGCGCACGCCGTGCTGGAGGAGGCGCCCGTCGTCCGGAGCGGGCCCACGACGCGCTCGCACCAGCTGTTCGTGCTGTCGGCGCGTTCACCGGAGTCCCTGGAGGCAGGAGCGCTGGCGCTGGCGTCGCACGTGCTGGCGGACCGGTCTCCGGAGGCGCTGGAGGCCGCGTCGTTGAAGCTGGCGGATCAGGTCCTGTCCGCGCGTTCGCCGGAGGCCTTGGAGGCGGCGGCGAAGCAACTGGCGTTGCGCGTGTTGTCGGCGCGCTCTCCTGAGTCGCTGGAGGCGTTGTCGGCCCGGTTCTCCGTGGAGGTCGCTGGGGATGAAGGGGCGTTCGCTGACGCCGCGTACACGCAGGCAATGGGACGCCGGGCCTTCGAGTACCGGAGAGCCGTGGTCGCGCGGGATGCGGCGGACCTGGCGAAGCAGCTTCGCAAGACGGCCACGCCCACGCGCTTGAAGGACGTGGAGGGCGCGCGCCGCAAGCGGGTGGCGTTCGTCTTCTCCGGACAGGGCTCGCAGCAGGTGGGCATGGGCCGGGAGCTGGATGCGTCCGTGCCCGCGTTCCGCGCGCAGGTGGATGCGTGCCTGGCGCTGCTGGATGCGCCGCTGCGTTCGCGGGTGGAAACGCTGCTGCGTCCAGGACCGGGCCAGGAAGCGGAGGCGTCCGCGATGCTCTCCGACACCCGGGTCGCACTGCCGGCCCTGGTCACGGTGCAGGTGGCGCTGGCTCGGCTGTGGCAGTCGTGGGGCATCGTTCCTCATGCCGTGCTGGGGCATAGCTTCGGGGAGTACGCCGCAGCGTGTGTCGCGGGCGTGCTCTCGCTGCCGGATGCACTGCGGCTGGCCGTGGTCCGAGGGGAGCTGATGCACCGGTTGCCGCCGGGCGCGATGCTCGGCGTGGCACTGCCGGCGGCGGAGGTCCAGCCGCTGCTGTCCGGACGGTTGACGCTCGCGGCGATCAACGCGCCGGACCGGTGTGTGGTCTCCGGGCCCGTGGACGAGGTGGAGCGATTCCAGGCGGTGTTGCAGCAGCGCAAGGCGGGCGCGGTGCGCATGCAGTCGGGGCATGCCTTCCACTCGGCGGACGTGGAGCCGTTGATGGCGGAGCTGGCGCGCGCGGTGGGTGCGCTCCAGCGGAACGAGCCTTCCGTGCGGTACGTCTCCAGTCTCACGGGGGCGCTATCGCGTCCGGGCGAGCTGTCCGCGCCGGAGTACTGGGCCACGCAGATGCGGCAGCCCGTGCGCTTCACGGACGCGGTGGGGACCCTGCTGGAGGAAGGGTGCAGCGTGCTGCTGGAGGTGGGGCCCGGCCAGGACCTGACCCCGCTGATCCGCTCGTGCCTGGGCGAGGACCGGGAGCGCGTGAAGGCGCTCGCGTCGCTGCGCCGGGGTGGTGCGACGACGGAGCAGTCGGGGTTGCTCCAGTGCGTGGGCGAGCTGTGGGTGCAGGGGCTGGAGGTGGACTGGACCGCGTTCTACGCCCACGAGCAGCGCCGCCGCGTGCACCTGCCGACGTACAGGTTCCTGCGCAAGCGCTGCTGGGTGGAGCCTCGCGGCCAGGACGGTGCGGCCAGCGAGATGGGAGCCGCGGGACAGAACGTTGCGCCTGCGCCCATGGTGACCGTGTCCGCGCCTCGCATGGACCCGGCCAGCGACCTCCCTCAGGTCTCCGCTCCGGTCTTCCGTGATCACGCGACGGCAGGCCTGACCGACAAGTCCGCGATGGGCGCACCAGCGCAGGCACAGGTGACTTCCTTCACCGACACGCTCGCGTCGTCTCCGGCTTCGCGCGCTCGCATCGACATGCCAGGTCCGTCCTCTGCTGTGCCCACCAGCAAGAGCGCAGCAGTGGCACCTCCGCCCGAGGAGCACCCTGCCCTCCCGGTTCCAGGAGGCCGTGAGGACGCGCCTCGCGGTGACGTGGAGGTCCGCATCGCCACGCTGTGGCGTCAGCGCCTGGGCATCGACTTCGTCGGACGCGACGACAACTTCCTGGAGCTGGGCGGCAACTCGCTGATGGCCGCACAGCTGCTCAATCAGCTCCGCGACACCTTCCACGTCCAGGTACCGCTGGCGGCCCTCTTCGAAGCACCCACCGTCGCGGGGCTCGCATCCCGCATCGAACCACTGCTCCAACAGGCCCCCGCCCGGGAGCCCACGCGCGAACTGCCGCTAGTGCCCCGTTCCCGGATGGAGCCACTGCCCCTTTCCTACGTGCAGGAGCGCGTCTGGCGCCTGGAGCAGCACCTCCCCGGCCTGTCCGCGTACACGATTCCCTTCGTCCTGCGCCTGGAAGGCCCCGCCAACGCAGCCATCCTGGAGCGGGCCATCCTGGAGGTCGTCCAGCGCCACGAAGCCCTGCGCACCACCTACGACGCCGTGGATGGCCGGCCCGTTCAGCGCTTCCATCCCCACGTGCGAATCCCGCTGCCCATCGTGCAGGTGGAAGGCACGCCCGGAGAACGCGAGGAGGCCGCGCTCCGCATCGCCCGCGAGGACGCCGCGCGCCCCTTTGATCTGGTGCGAGGCCCCGTGCTGCGCACCACGCTCGTGCGCCTGCGCGCGGACCTGCACCTGCTGGTCTGCGCCATCCATCACATCGTCTGCGACACGCTCTCCACGTCCCTCTTCTTCCAGGAAGTGGGCCAGCTCTATGCCGCCTTCCTCCAGGGCCTGCCGTCCCCGTTGGCGCCCCTGCCCGTGCAGTACGCGGACTTCGGCGCGTGGCAGCGGCAGTCGCTCGAGGAGGAGCGCTTCCCCGAACAGGAGCAGTGGTGGCGTCAGCGCCTGGCAGGCATGCCGAAGCAGCTCCGCATCCCCACGGACCGGCCCCGGCCCGCGAGCTGCCCGCTCACCTCCGAGCGCATGGTGCTGGACTTCCCGCCAGAGCTCGCCGAGGCGCTCGTCGCCTTCGGACGCAGCGAGGGCTTCACGTCGTACATGACGGTGCTCGCTGCGTGGAACGCGCTCCTGCACCGCTACACCGGGCAGGCGGACCTCATCGTCGGCACGCCCATCGGCAACCGCACGAGGCCGGAGCTGCTGCCGCTCATCGGCTACGTGGCGCACTCGGCCGCGTTCCGCACCCACGTGGGGGATGACCCGAGCTTCCGCGAGCTCCTGCACCGCGTGCGACGCGAAGTCACCGACGTGCAGTCACGGCCGGACGTGCCCTTCGAGATGCTCGTCGAACAGCTCGTCCCCGGGCGCGACATCGGCCGGGAGCGCATGACGGACACGGTGTTCGTCTACCACTCCAATCTGGAAATGGGCGGCGACGCGCTGGCGGCCGTCGGGGCACGAGGCACCTTCATCGAAGTGCCGGGCACGCCCGTGCAATGGGGCGCCACGCTGTCGGACCTGACGCTCATCCTCACCGAGGAACCCGGCCGCATTCACGGCGCGGTGGAGTACGCGACGGAGTTGTTCGACGCCTCCACCGCCCGGCGGATGCTGGAGCATCTCCAGGTGTTGCTCGGGGCGGCACTGGCCCGGCCCGAGGAGCCCCTCTCCCGCCTGCCGCTGGCCACCGACGCCGAACGCCGCGCATGGCCCGTTCCCCCGCCCGTCCCGCAGGCCCCGGTCCTGCCCGCACGGCTGCGCGAACATGCGCTGCGGCAGCCAGACGCAGTCGCCGTGGAGCAGGCCGGGCGGACCTGGACCTGGAGGGAGCTGGCCTCCCGCGCGAGAAGGCTCGCGTCGAGGCTGCGCGAGCAGGGACTCCGGCCGGGAGAACCCGTGGCGCTCTGCCTCCGTGCGTCGCCGGAGAAGCTGGCCGCGCTGTGGGGTGTCCTGGAAGCAGGTGGCGCGCCGGTGGCGCTCGGGCCCACGGACCTGGACTCGCTGGCCGTCTACGCCGTGGAAGGCAGTGTCGTGCCCCGGCTCATCACCTGGCGCGGGCTCTTCACGTCAACACGCCTGGAGTCCTCACGCGTCCTGCACGTCGAAGAGGTGCTGGGAGACGCGTCGCCGTTGACGGTGACGGAGGCGCTGCCGCTTCCCTCGCCGGAGTCCCTGGCGTGGCTCCTGCCCATGGGCGCGGGCCAGCCCGCGTGGGCGTTGAGTCACACGTCGCTCACGGGCTTCTTCGCGGGCCTGGATGCACGGCTGCATCCGGCGCCGGGCACTACCTGGCTCGCCGCCTCCGAACCCGCTCCCGAGAAGCCCGAACTGGAAGCCCTCTGGGCCTTGTCGCGCGGCCTGCGCGTGCTGTTCCCCTCCGAGGCCACCACATCGCGGCGAGGCGTATCGGACGAGGCGGCATCGCGTCCGCTTCAGCTCAGCCTGTCGTACTTCGCCAACGACGAGGACTCGCTCACCGGGCCCAAGTACGAACTGCTGATGGAGGGCGCGAAGTTCGCGGACGCGCACGGCTTCTCCGCCATCTGGACGCCCGAGAGGCACTTCCACTCCTTCGGCGGCATCTACCCGCAGCCCGCGGTGGTCTCCGCCGCGCTCGCGTCCGTCACGAAGCACTTGCGTCTGCGCTCCGGCAGCGTGGTGCTGCCACTGCATGATCCGCTGCTCATCGCGGAGCAGTGGGCCGTGGTGGACAACCTGTCGCAGGGCCGAGTCGACGTGTCGGTGGCCACGGGCTGGCACGTGCAGGACTTCATCTTCGCGCCCGGGAACTACGCCGACCGGCGCAACATCCTGCTGCGCCACCTGGAGACGCTGCGAGGTCTTTGGCGCGGAGACCGGCTGCGGCGTCCGGGAGGCAACGGCGTCACCGTGGAGGTGGGCCTGCGCCCGAAACCGGTGCAGCGAGAGCTGCCCGTGTGGCTCACCGCCACCGCGAACCCGGAGACGTTCCGGCTCGCGGGCGAGCTGGGCGCGGGTGTGCTCACGGGCCTCTTCGCCCACTCGCTGGAGGAGCTGAAGCCAAAGGTGGCCCTCTACCGCGAAGCGTGGCGCCGCAACGGCCACCCGGGCCGGGGCCACATCACCTGCATGCTGCACACGTACCTGGGTGACGACGAAGCGGAGGTCCTCCGGCAGGTGCGCAAGCCACTGCTGGCGTACTTCCGGAGCTCGGCGGACATCACCACGTCGCTGCTCGCCGCGCAGGGGTATCAAGGGGAGATCGCCAAGGTGTCTCGCGAGGACATCGACGCACTGCTGGAGCACACCTTCGAGCACCACGCGAAGGGCACCGGCCTCATCGGCACGGTGGAGAGCGGCATCCAGCGGCTGCGCGAAGTGCGGGCCTCGGATGTGGACGAGGTGACGTGCCTCATCGACTTCGGACTGGAGACGCCCGTCGTCCTGGAAGGGCTCAAGCGCCTGGCCACGGCACGCGAGGCCGTGGCCGCCGATGCGGCGTCAAACTCGCGGCGCGTGCGTGGCGAACAGGAGACGGATGCGGAGGAGTTGCTGTCGCTGGCGAAGCAGTCGGGCGCGGTGCTGGTGAACACCACGGCACGGCTGGCCCGAGCGTTGACGGACCTGACGGGAGCGCGCGAGGCCCTGGCACCGGTGGGGGCCTGGGTCCTGGAGAACGCATCCGCGGAGCTGGCGTCCGCGCTCCAGCGCACGGCGGGCGGCGACGTGCTGCTCGCGGGGGAGGCCCGGAATGGAGGCCTGCTGCCGCGTGCGCCGGAGGAGAAGCTGCCTCCGAGCCTGGACGTCTGGGTGCTGGACGCGGCCGGGGCGCCCGTGCCCGCGGGCGTCGTCGGAGAGCTGGCCCTGTCGGGAGCGGGCCTGCCTGCCGCCCTTTGGAGGGCGACAGGTGAGGCGCCGGGCCGGTTGGTGCCGCATCCGCTGAATGGATCCGCGAGCCTCTACCTCACCGGCCGTCCTGTGCGCCTGCGCGCGGATGGTCGTGTCGAGGCCGTGAGCCTCCCTGCCTTCAAGCTGCCCGCGCCGCGCCCCGCGTCTCCAGCCACCCCGAGCGCTTCGGCCGCGACAGTGCACGCGGAGACGCCCAGCGCATCGGGTGCCCTCCAGACGATCCCGCGTGCGCCTCGTGGCCAGCCGTTGCCCCTGTCGTTCGCGCAGCAGCGCCTCTGGTACCTCCAGGAGCTGGAGCCGGAGAGCACCGCCTACAACAACGCGATCATCTTCCGGCTCACGGGGGCGCTGGATGTCACCGCGCTCCAAGCGGCGCTCCACTCGCTCGTGGAGCGCCATGAGGTCCTGCGCACCACCTACGCCCTGGGCGACACCGGGGCCGTGCAGGTCATCCACGCGACCGGCCCCCTGCCCCTGGAGGCGGAGGATATTCCCGGCGACACGGCAGAGGCGCGCGAGGCCGCCATGCTTCGCCGCTGCCAGGCGTACACCGCCACGCCCTTCCACCTGGACACGGGCCCCGTGGCCCGCGCGCTGCTGCTGCGGCTGACTCCAGACACGCACGTCCTGCACCTGCTCCTGCACCACGTCGTCTCCGACGCCTGGTGCGCCCTGGTCCTCAGCCGCGAGCTGCCGGTGCTGTACGCCTGCGCCAGCGCGGGTGTCCCCTCCGTCCTGCCGCCGCTGCCGGTGCAGTACGCCGACTACGCCGTGTGGCAGCGCGCGTGGCTGACCGGGCCGGTGCTGGAGGAACAGGCACGCTGGTGGAAGGAGCTGCTCCAGGGCAGCCCGCCGCTGGAGCTACCCACCGACCGTCCCCGTCCCGCCGCGCAGTCCTACGCGGGCGCCGCCCACGCCTTCCACCTGCCTCGCGAGCTGTCCGAGCCACTCCTCGCGCTGGGCCGCCGTGAAGGCGCCACGTCCTTCATGGTCCTGATGGCGTTGTTCCAGGTGCTGCTCTCCCGCACCTCCGGACAGGACGACTTCGCGGTGGGCACGCCCATCGCAGGACGCTCGCGCCCAGAGGTGGAAGGCCTGCTGGGCTGCTTCGTCAACACGCTCGCCTTCCGCGCGAGGCTCGACGGAGCACCGGGGTTCCGCGAGCTCATCACGCGTGTGAAGCAGCAGGCACTGGGCGGCTACGCGCGCCAGGACATGCCCTTCGAGCAGTTGGTGGACGTGCTCCAGGTGCCTCGCGACCTGAGCCGCACGCCGGTGTTCCAGGCCGTCCTCAACGTCATCAACGTTCCGGCGGCCCAGACGACCGGAGGTGCGGGGCTCCAGATTGGCGGAGTGGACGTGCCGGTGACGACGTCCAAGTTCGACCTGTCGCTGGAGGTCTGGGAACAGCGCGACGGCCTGCGCTGCCGCCTGGAGTACGCCACCGCCCTCTTCGACGCAGCGACCCTGGAGCGCATGGCGGAGCATCTGACCGTGCTGGCAAAGGCCGTCGTCGTCGCGCCGGACGCACCGGTCTCCACCTTGTCGCTGCTCACGCCGGCCGCGCGCGAGCAGGTCCTGCGCGGCTGGAACGACACGCGCGCGGACTTCCCTGCTGGCGCCACGCTCCACAACCTCTTCGAGTCCCAGGCCGAACGCACGCCGGAGACCATCGCGCTCCAGTTCGAGGACCAACGCCTCACGTACGCGCAGCTCGAAGCGCGGGCCAACCAGCTCGCGCACCATCTGCGTGCACACGGCGCGGGTCCGGAGACCCTGGTGGGCGTCTGCATGGAGCGCTCGCTGGAGATGGTCATCGCCCTCCTGGGCGTCCTGAAGTCCGGAGCCGCCTACGTGCCGTTGGATCCGGCCACACCCGCGGAACGGCTCGCCGGGATGTTGGAGGACACCGCCGCTCCCGTGCTCCTGGTGCAAGAGCGCTTCCGCGCCGCACTGACTCCGCATGCCGCGCACGTCATCGCGCTCGACACCCAGTGGGAGGCCATCGCGCGTGAGTCCACTGCGCGTCCCGTGCCGTTGGCGGCGGATGACTCCCTCGCCTACGTCATCTTCACATCTGGCAGTACGGGCCGCCCCAAGGGCGCGATGAACGCGCACGCGGGCGTCGTCAACCGCCTGCGCTGGATGCAGAGGCGCTACGGCCTCACGCCGTCGGACACGGTGCTACAGAAGACGCCGTTCAGCTTCGACGTGTCCGTCTGGGAGTTCTTCTGGCCCTTGATGACGGGCGCGCGGCTGGTGCTCGCGAGGCCCGGCGGACATCAAGAGCCGGACTACCTGGTCGCGCTGATGGCCCGTGAGGGCGTGACGACCACGCACTTCGTGCCGTCCATGCTGCGCGCCTTCGTGGAGGAGCCCGGCCTGGAGTCCCTGTCGCGCCTGCGCCACCTGATGTGCAGCGGCGAAGCCCTGCCCGCGGACCTGGTGCTCCGTGCCCAGTCGCGACTGCCGCACACCACGCTGCACAACCTCTACGGCCCCACCGAGGCCGCCGTGGACGTGACGTCCTGGGAGTGCCCGCGCGACGAAGCACTGCGAGTCGTTCCCATCGGCCGCCCCGTGGCCAACACCCGCATGCACGTCCTGGATCGCCACGGACAACCGGTGCCCTCGGGCATCCCGGGCGAGCTGTTCATTGGCGGCGTGCAGGTGGGCCGAGGCTACTGGCGCCGACCTACCCTTACCGCCGAGCGCTTCATCCCCGATGCCTTCAGCGATACGCCCGGCGCGCGCCTGTACCGCACGGGCGACATCGCACGGTGGCGCACCGACGGCACGCTGGAGTACCTGGGCCGCGCGGACTTCCAGGTGAAGCTGCGAGGCTTCCGCATCGAACTGGGTGACATCGAAGCCGCGATCCAGTCCTGGCCCGGCGTGCGCGACACCGTGGCCGTCGTGCGACTGGCGGACACAGGGGGACCGCGCCTCGTCGCCTACGTCAGCGTCGAGGGGACACTCGACGTGGCCGGACTGCGCGCGTTCCTGCACTCGCGGTTGCCCGAGTACATGGTGCCCTCCGCCATCGTCCGCATGGACGCCCTGCCGCTCACCCCCAGCGGCAAGGTGGACCGCAAGGCCCTGCCCGCGCCGGACGCGCCCACCGCCGGACGCGCGGAGCCCATCGCCCCACGCGACGACACCGAGCGGGCCCTGGCTGAGATCTTCGCGCAGGTGCTCGGCATCGCGCGGATCGGCGTGAGGGACAGCTTCTTCGAGTTGGGCGGGCACTCGCTGCTCGCGACCCAGGTGGCCGCGCGCGTGCGGGCTCGCCTGGGCCACGAGGTGCCGCTTCGTACGCTGTTCGAAGCCCCCACCGTGGAGGCGCTCGCCCGGCGCATCGCTCCGTCTGGGGCCGTTGCGCCCGCGCCAGCGGAGCCTGAGAAGACCGAGCCCACCGGCCTCACGCCGTTGACCCGTGGCGTGCGGCCCGCCGTGCTGCCGCTGTCGTTCGCGCAGCAGCGGCTGTGGTTCATCCATCAACTGGGCACCGCGGACACGGCCTACAACATGCCGTTCTCGCTCCGGCTGGAAGGCACGCTGGACCTCGGCGCGCTCCAGCGGAGCTTCGACCGACTGGTGCGCCGGCACGAAGTCCTGCGCACCACGTTCCGCGAGTACGAAGGAGCCCCGGAGCAGGTCATCCACGCTCCCGGTCCGCTGCCCTTGCGACAGGTGGACCTCACCGGCACCCCGGACCTGGAGCAGCGCCGCGCCGAAGCGACGAGGCTCGCCCTCGAGGAGGCACGCACCCCGTTCGACCTGGAGCAGGGTCCTCTCCTACGGGCCCTGTTGCTGAAGCTGTCGCCCACGGAGCACGTGCTGGTGCTGAACCTGCACCACATCATCTCCGACGGCTGGTCCACCGGCGTCCTGGTACGCGAGATGGGCACGCTCTACGCCGCGCTCTCCCGCAAACTCCCCGCCCCGCTGCCCGAGCTGCCGGTGCAGTACGCCGACCACGCGCTGTGGCAGCGAGGCTGGTTGCAGGGCGCGGTGCTGGACGCGCAGCTCGGCTACTGGCGGCGGCAGCTGGAAGGCGCGCCGTCGCACCTGGAGCTGCCCACGGACCATCCGCGTCCGGCCCGGCAGACCTTCCAGGGCGCGCTGATGCCCTTCACCCTCCCGAGTGCTTCCAGCGAAGCCCTGGAGACCCTGGCGAAGCGCGAGGGCGCCACGCCCTACATGGTGCTGCTCGCCGCGTTCCAGGTGCTGCTCGGCCGCTACGCCGGACAGGACGACGTGCTGGTGGGCTCGCCCATCGCAGGCCGCCGCCACGCCGAATCCGAGGCGCTCATCGGCTACTTCGCCAACACCGTCGTCCTTCGCACCCGGCTGCGCGAGGACGACACCTTCGTCTCGCTGCTGACGCGCGTGCGGGACACCACCCTGGGCGCCTACGAGCACCAGGACCTCCCGTTCGAGAAGCTCGTCGAGGCACTGCACCCCGCGCGCGACGCATCCCGCACGCCGTTCTTCCAGGTCACCTTCACGCTGCAGAACGCGCCGCTGCCGCCGCTGGCCCTGCCCGGCCTGTCATTCCAGCCGATGAACGCCGACCCGGGCGCCATCCGCTTCGACCTGGAGCTGCTGCTGCACCGCGCTCCCGAGGGCTTCACGGGAGGCCTCAACTTCAACACCGCCCTGTTCACCCCCGGCACGGTGGCTGGAATGGCCAGGCACCTGAGCGTGCTGCTCGAAGCCGCGGTGGCTTCGCCGGGGACGCTGCTCACACGCCTGCCGCTGCTGACGTCCGAGGAGCGGCACCAGGTACTCGTCGCCTGGAGCGACACCGCGACGGAGTATCCACGTGACGCCTCCGTGCCCGAGCTGTTCGCGGAGCAGGCCGCGCGCGCGCCAGACGCCGTCGCCGTGAGGATGCCCGCGAGTCCAGGGGCCTTCTCTTTGGTGGACACGACGCGGATCGCGGCGCGTGAGCTCACGTACGGAGAATTGGATCGCCGCTCGAACCAGCTCGCGCACCACCTGCGCCGGTTGGGCGTGCGGCCCGGAGACCGCGTGGGGCTGTGCGTGGAGCGTTCGCCGGAACTCGTCACCGGCATGCTCGGGATCCTCAAGGCGGGCGCGGCCTATGTGCCCGTGGAGGCGAAGGCCCCGGCGGACCGCACGACCTGGGTGCTCCAGGAGGCGGGCGTCAGCGTGCTCGTCACGCAGGAGGCGCTGGCGGATGAACTGCCGGCGGTGACCGGGCTCCTCGTGCTGCTGGACGAGGAATGGGACCTGATCGCGAAGCAGCCGGTCACGCCCCTGGCGGTGCACGTACCCGCGGAGGCGCTGGCCTACGTGATGTTCACGTCGGGCAGCACGGGCCGTCCCAAGGGTGTCTGCGTGCCCCACCGGGGCATCGTGCGCCTCGTCCGGGGCAATGGCTTCATCGCCTTCGGTCCAGAGCAGGTGTTTCTCCAGGCCGCGCCAGTCGCGTTCGACGCCTCCACGCTGGAGCTCTGGGGAGCATTGCTGCACGGCGCGAAGCTGGTGCTCGCACCGCCGAATGCGCTCTCACTGTCAGAGCTGGGCACGCTGCTCGCGGTGGAGGGCGTCACCACACTGTGGCTCACCGCCGCCCTCTTCGAGCAGATGGTCCTTCACGAAGGAGTCTCACTCGCGGGCGTGCGGCAGGTGCTGGCGGGCGGGGACGTGCTGCCCGTGCCTCGCGTGAGGGAACACCTGTCGCGGATGGCGCCGGACGCCGTGCTCGTCAACGGGTACGGCCCCACGGAGAACACCACCTTCTCCACCACGCACACGCTGCGCGCGAGGGACCCCGTTGAGCGCTCGGTGCCCATTGGCCGGCCGCTGGCGAACTCCACCGCGTGGGTGCTGGACGAGCGCCTCCAGCCCCTGCCGCCGGGGCTGCCCGGCGAGCTGTACGTCGGCGGTGACGGCCTCGCCTGGGGTTACCTCCAGCGGCCGGACCTCACCGCCGAGCGGTTCATCCCCCATCCCCACTCCGCCACGCCGGGCGCCCGCCTGTACCGCACGGGCGACCGGGCCCGCTGGCGCGACGACGGCACGCTGGAGTTCCTGGGGCGCACCGACTTCCAGCTCAAGCTGCGCGGCTTCCGCATCGAGCCCGGAGAAGTGGAGGCCGTGCTGCGACAGGCTCCGGACGTACGCGAGGCCGTGGTGCTCGCGCGCGAGGACGTGCCCGGTGAGAAGCGGCTCGTGGCATACGTGGTCCTCGACGAGGACGGCGCCGGCACCGACCGGGTGAAGGCGCACGCGCAGCGGCAACTCCCCGACTACATGATGCCGTCCGCCTGGGTGGCGCTGCCGTCCCTGCCGCTGTCACCCAACGGCAAGGTGGACCGCAAGGCCCTGCCCGCGCCCGAAGCGCCCCGGCCCACCGAGTCGACGCGCGAAGCCCCACGCAACGCCGTGGAGGCACAGCTCGCGGCCATCTGGGCGGAGGTGCTGCACCTGGACGCAGTGGGCATCCACGACGACTTCTTCGACCTGGGAGGCCATTCGCTCCTGGCCACGCAGGTGGTGTCGCGCATCCGCGCGGTGCTGGGCGTGGAGCTGCCCCTGGGTGAGTTGTTCAACGCGCCCACCGTGGCCGCGCTCGCCCGGCACCTGGGAGCCACCACGAACCGCCACGAGCACGTGCCGCCTCTCACCCGGGCCCCAAGGCCCCCGCTGCTGCCACTGTCCTTCGCGCAGCAGCGGCTGTGGTTCATCGACCAGCTCGAACCGGGCAGCGCCCTCTACAACATGCCCGTCGCCCTGCGGCTCCTCGGCGCGCTGGACGAGGCCGCGCTGAAGGGAAGCCTGGACGCGTTGATGGCGCGGCACGAATCCCTGCGCACCACCTTCCGCACGGAAGCAGGCCAGCCCGTGCAGCACATCCACGCGCAGGCCACCGTGCCACTGGAGCGCGTGGACCTGACCACGTTGGACAACACCGAAGCCCGGCTGCGCGAAGCGGAGCGTCTGGCGACAGCGGAGTCCCAGCGGCCGTTCGACCTGGAGCGAGGCCCCGTCATCCGCGCCCTGCTGATCAGGCTCTCGCCCGAGGAGCACGTGCTGGTGCTGCACCTCCACCACATCGTCTCCGACGGCTGGTCGCTGGGCGTGATGGTGCGCGAACTCACCGCCCTCTACGCGGCCCTGCGTGAGGGCCGGCCGCCCGCGCTCCCGGAGCTGCCCGTGCAGTACGCGGACTTCGCGCTCTGGCAGCGAGCCTGGCTCCAGGGAGAAGCACTGGAGGCGCAGCTGGCATGGTGGACCCGGCAGCTCGAAGGAGCGCCCCGGGCGCTGGAGCTGCCCACCGACAAGCCCCGTCCCGCCGTCTCCACCCAGCGCGGCGACACGCTACCGGTGCACCTGTCCCTCACCCTGTCCGAGCGCGTGGAGGCCCTGGCGAAGCAGAAGGGCGCCACGCCCTTCATGGTGCTGCTCGCGGCCTTCCAGACGGTGTTGCACCGCTACGCCGTCCAGGACGACGTGCTCGTCGGCACGCCCATCGCGAACCGTCGTCACGCGGAGACCGAAGGCCTCATCGGCTTCTTCGTCAACACGCTGGTGCTGCGTGGAAGCTTCGGCGCCCGGACGACGTTCCGGGAGCTGCTGGCCCAGGTGCGCGCCACGACGCTGGGCGCCTACGAACACCAGGACGTCCCCTTCGAACGCCTGGTTGAGTCGCTGCAAACGACCCGCGACCTGGGGCGCATGCCGCTGTTCCAGGTGATGTTCGCGCTCCAGAACGCGCCGGTGCCGGAGCTGTCGCTGCCCGGTCTCACCGTGCGTCCCGCGGCCCTCGCGGAGCGCACGACATCCCAGTTCGACCTGAGCCTGGACCTGGACCGCCGCGAGGATGGCTTCCGGGGCAAGCTCGAATACGCCACGGACCTCTTCGAGCGTCCCACCATGGCGCGGCTGATCACCCACCTGGGGGTGCTGCTGGAGGCGGTGCTCACGAATCCGGACGGACCACTGTCCGGACTGTCCCTCGTTTCGGAGGAGGAACGGCGACAGCTCCTGGGCGACCTGGCCGGAGGCATGTCGCACTTCGATGGTGACGGCACGCTGCACGGCCACTTCGAGGCCCAGGTGGCGCGGACTCCGGATGCGGACGCCGTGGTGTTCGGAGACACGACGCTGTCCTTCCAGCGGCTCAACGCGCGGGCCAACCAGCTCGCCTGGCACCTGCGTTCGCTGGGGGTGGGCCCGGAGGTGACGGTGGGCCTGTGCCTGGAGCGCTCGGCGGAGAGCGTCATCGCACTGCTCGCGGTGAACAAGGCCGGGGGCGCCTTCGTGCCGCTGGACCCGGCCGCGCCCGCCGCGCGCAGGTCGTTCGTCCTCAAAGACTGTGGCGCGTCCGTGCTGGTGACGACGCGGGCATTGCAAGAAGCGTGGCACCCCGAGGTGCCCCACCTGGTGTGGATGGACGCAGAACCTGTCCGACAGTCGGACAGGTTTTCGGACAACCTGCCGCCGGCGGCGGGAGCGGAGAACCTCGCCTACGTCATCTACACCTCCGGCTCCACCGGGACGCCGAAGGGGGTGATGGTGCGGCACCGCTCGGTGCTGCACCTGCATCACGCGCTCCTACGGACCGCCTACGCGGGGCGGCCCCCGGGGCTCCGCGTCAGCATCAACGCGCCGCTGTTCTTCGATGCCTCCATCGAGCAGGTGCTGCAGCTGTTGGGCGGCCACTGCCTGTGCCCTGTTCCGGAGGATCTCCGGTTGGAGCCAGAGCGGATGCTCGAGTGGCTGGAGCGGACGCGGGTGGACGTACTGGACTGCACGCCCGCGCAACTGAAGCTCCTGCTGGATGCGGGGATGCTGGACCGCCCCCGTCTGCCGTCACTGATGTTGGTGGGAGGCGAGGCGCTGGACGAAGTGATGTGGCGGCGGCTCGCCACGACCCGGCGCACGCGGGCCTTCAATGCCTATGGCCCCACCGAATGCACCGTGGATGCCACGGTCTGGGACATCCAGGGAACGTCCCACGCGCTGCCCGTCATCGGGCGGCCGCTGGACAACCTGCGCGCGTACGTGCTCGACGAACGTCTGGAGCTGGTTCCCTTCGGCCTGCCTGGAGAACTGTGCTTCGCCGGTGAAGGCGTCGCGCGCGGCTACCTGGGCCGGCCGCACCTGACCGCCGAGCGCTTCATGCCGGACCCCTTCGGCACGGAGCCTGGAGCGCGCCTGTACCGCACGGGCGACAAGGTCCGGTGGCGCGAGGACGGAACGCTCGAGTTCATGGGCCGCCTGGACTTCCAGGTGAAGCTGCGCAGCCACCGGATCGAGCTGGGTGAGATCGAGTCCACGCTGCGGGCCCATGCCGGCGTCCGGGACGCGGTGGCCCTGGTGCGCGAGGACGTTCCGGGCGACGCGCGCCTCGTCGCCTATGTCACGCCGGAAGCGGACACCACGCCACTGCACGAGCACCTGCGCAGGCACCTGCCTGATTACATGGTCCCGGCCACCGTCCTCGCCCTGCCCGTCCTGCCCCTGACGCCGAACGGCAAGGTGGACCGCAAGGCCCTGCCCGTACCGGACGCGTCATCGCGCCCCGCACGTGTCTTCGAGCCTCCCGCGACACCCACCGAACAGCGCCTCGCGACCATCTGGGAGGAGCTGCTCCGCGTGTCCGGCGTGGGCCGTCACGACAACTTCTTTGAGCTGGGCGGGCACTCGCTCCTGGCCACGCAGGTGGTGTCGCGCGTGCGCGTCCACTTCGGTGTAGAGCTGCGCGTCCGGGCCCTCTTCGAAACGCCGACCGTGGCCGGGCTCGCCCAGCGGCTGACGGACGCCGCATCCACGCCCGCGCTGCCGCCGCTGACGAGGACGCAGGGAGACGACCTCGCGCCCCTGTCCTTCGCGCAGCAGCGGCTGTGGTTCATCGACCAGCTGGAACCGGGCAGCCCGCTCTACAACATGCCCTTCGCGCTGCGGCTGTCCGGAGCTCTGGACGTCCCTGCCCTCCAGCGGGCCTTCGACGCGCTGGTGCAGCGGCACGAAACCCTGCGCACGACGTTCGAGACCCACGATGAAACACCGCGTCAGCGCATCCATCCCGCGCCCTCGGGAATGCTGCGCACGGAGGACCTGGAGGCCCTTCCCACGGATGCGCGTGAGGCTGAAGTCCGGCGCCGCATGGACGCCGATGCGCTGCGTCCCTTCGACCTGGGCACGGGGCCCCTCGCTCGCTTCACCCTGCTGCGGTTGGACACGAGGGAGCACGTGCTCCTGCTGTGCACGCACCACACCGTTTCCGATGGCTGGTCCTTCGGGGTGCTCGTGCGCGAGCTGGTGGCGCTCTACGAAGCCTTCCGCCAGGGCCAGCCGTCGCCGCTGCCGGAGCTGCCCGTGCAGTACGCGGACTTCTCCCGGTGGCAGGCCTCATGGCTGGAAGGTCAGGTGCTCGCGGGACAGCTCGACTGGTGGAAGCGGCGGCTCGAAGGGGCGCCGCATGCGCTGTTGCTGCCCACGGACCGGCCGCGTCCGGCCCGCCGCTCCGCACGGGGAGCACGGTGGCCCGTTCAGCTGACACCGCCCTTGAGTGACGCGGTGGAAGCGCTGGCGAAGCGGGAAGGCGCCACGCCCTTCATGGTGCTCATGGCCGCGTTCCAGTTGCTGCTGTCGCGGTACTCCGGCCAGGACGACGTGCTGGTGGGCACGCCCATCGCGAACCGCCGTCACGCGGAGACCGAAGGCCTCATCGGCTTCTTCGTCAACACGCTGGTCCTCCGAGCCCGCTTCACCGCGGACACATCGTTCCGGAAGGTCCTCGCACAGGTGCGCGCGACCACGCTCGGCGCGTACGAACACCAGGACCTCCCGTTCGAGCGGCTGGTGGACGCGCTCCAGCCCGAGCGCGACCTGGGCCGTACGCCACTCTTCCAGGCCCTCTTCGCACTGCAAAACACGCCGGAGCCGGAGGCCACCCTCCCGGGCCTGACGCTGAAGGCGGAGGAGGTCCCCTCCTCGGCGGCGAAGTTCGATCTGGACCTGGCCCTCATCCGGCAGCCAGACGGCTTCCAGGGTGCGCTCACGTACAGCACGGACCTCTTCGATACCGCCACGGTCCAGCGGATGATGGAGCGCTGGAGCACGCTGCTGGAGACAGTCCTCGCCGAGCCCGACGCGCCCCTGGATCCACGGACGCTGCTGACGGACGAGGAGCTTCTCCGGATGCACGTCCCAGAAGCACCGGCGTCCCGTCCCTCCGAAACCACGGAGGTCGCCCCACGCGACGACATGGAGCGGGAGCTGGTGGCGCTCTGGGAGGAGCTGCTGGGAGTCCGGCCCATCGGCGTGACGCGTCCGTTCTTCGACCTGGGCGGTCACTCCTTGCTCGCCGTGAAGCTGATGGCGCGCATCCGGGAACACTTCCACCGCGAGCTGCCCCTGGCCGCCCTCTTCCAGGCGCCCACGGTGGAGACGCTGGCCCGGCTGCTGCGCCAGGCGCCCGAAGTCTTCTCCCCGATCGTGCCCATCCAGCGCGAGGGCTCGCAGCGGCCTTTCTTCTGCGTCCACCCCGTGGGCGGCAACGTGCTCGCGTACGCGGCCTTGGCGAAGCAGCTGGGCCGGGAGCAGCCCTTCTACGGGCTCCAGTCCCAGGGGCTCGATGGAAGCCGTCCGCCGCTCGACACGGTGGAGGCGATGGCGGCGCTCTACGTGAACGCCGTGCGCACCGTGCAGCCCCACGGCCCCTACCGGCTGGGCGGCTGGTCCATGGGAGGCGTGGTGGCCTTCGAGATGGCCCGTCAACTCCAGGCCCGGGGCGAAACCGTGGAGCTCGTGGCCCTCATTGATTCCAGCCCGGCGACGGACGACCGCGTGCCGCTCGACGTGGACGACGCAGCCCAGGTGGCCGCGCTGTTCGAGCTCGACCAGGGACAGCTCGCGACGCCGGAAGCAGCCACGGAGGCGGGGCGCACGCTCCTGCACGTCTTCACCCGCAACCTGCGCGCCCTGAAGCACCACCACCCCGGAACGTTCACCGGCCGCGTCCTCCTGCTCCAGGCGGGCGCCAACCCGAAGCACGGGGACGACGGCTGGGGCGCGCACGTCCACGGCGAGCTGACGCGCGAGGTGCTCCCCGGCACGCACTACTCGCTGCTGCGCGCGCCCCACATCCAGCGGCTCGCGGAGCGTTTGACGGAGGCGCTCCAGGGCGCGGCGCGGGACACGTCCCGGTAGGCCGGAGACCCGCACCGGCGCCGTGCCGCCCACGCGGCGCCGGGGTGCGCCCGCCGCGATGTCCGTGGAGGGCCCTGAGGGGAGCATGACAGGCCGCCTCCTCGGAGGAGCCAGCGCGCGTGCCAGGACTGGCACGTTCGCGGCGCGGCCACGTCATCCAGCGGGCCGCGCTCACCCGTAACGCCCCGGAATCCCGACGGCGAGGCCCTGGCGGCCCGCGTGGCCCCGACCTTGCGATGGGGAGGCTTCGCAACCTCTCACAGGAGCCCAGCCCCATGAACTTCCAGAAGCCTTCCGTCATCCCCCACCTCCCCCGCCGCGCGCGGACCCTGACCTGGAGCCTCCTGGCGCTCGCCGCCGCCGGCTGTGGCGCCAGCGACAGCGCCAGCCCCGGCACCCTGGCGGAGCGCCCCCAGTCCCTCACCGAGCGGCCCACCCGCTGCCTGGACATCCGCACCGCCCAGCCCGGAGCGCCGGACGGCGACTACAAGCTGTATGTGGCGGGTGACCCCAGCGCGTCCTGGACCGTGTACTGCCACGGCATGGCCGGCACGCCCGCCGAGTACCTCACGCTCACGCGCACGGACGCCGACTCCAACTTCTCGCGGTACACCGCCGGCGGCGCCTCCCCCGGCACCGACGTGCTCACCCACTTCACCCGGCTGCGCATCGACCCCGCGACCCTGCGCGTGGACACGGCGGACCAGACCTTCGCCTCCTCCACCGGCGCGCTGACGCACTCGCCGGACACCGTCACCGCGATGCCCTACGGCGTGGCCATGACGTGCGGCGGCGGACAGGGCCAGGGCAACGTCGACCTCCGGGGCACCCCCTTCACGGTGGAGGCGCAGGCGTTCAGCGTGGGCGGCGCGAACGGGACCGGCGCCGCCGTCTCCAGCGAGCACGGCCAGGTCGTCACGCTGTCCGGTGACGGCATCTGCGGCTGGGTGGGCCCGCAGGGCAGCTACAACCCCTTCAACCAGCATGGCGGCCTGCTCCAGCTCCACTACCGCGGTGAGAACTTCCCCGCGACGTGCCAGGACGTCCAGGCGGCCCACCCCGGTGCGCCGGACGGCGAGTACGCGCTGTTCGTGAACAAGGACCCGCTGAAGCGCTGGACGGCCTGGTGCCAGGACATGGCCGGCACGCCCAGGGAGTACCTCTCCCTGGTGCACACGGAGGAGGGCGCCAACTACTCGCAGTACACGTCGGGAGGGAACTCGCCGGGCACCGACGTGCGGACCCGGTTCACGCGCGTCAGGCTGAACCCCGTCACCCTCGCCGTGGACACCGGGGACCACTCCTTCTCGACGTCCAGCGGCTCCCTCAAGCACGTCAACAGGGAGCTTGTGACGGCCATGACCTACGCGGCCGCCATGGGGTGCAGCCGCACGGGCCTGGCCAACGTGGACCTGCGAGGCACGCCGTTCTCCGTGCCCACCGGCAACATCGTCCGGGCCGGCCCCTCCAGCGAGTCCTCGTGGTGGGCCTTCCACGACAACAACCAGGTGGTGGAGATGCGCGGCTACGGAGGCTGCGGCTGGGTGGGCCCGCAGGGCAGCTACAACCCCTTCAACAAGAACGGCGCCCTGCTGCCCCTGGCGTACACCGTGCCGCAGCCGTAGCCCCTGACGCTCAGGGAGACGGCTCCAGCCCCGCGCCGGGCTTCACCAGCACGGCGCGGGAGTAGGCCATGAGGAAGCCCAGGCGCATGGCGTTGCGCTCCGTGGGGATACCGGGCGAGGACATGATGGCCGCCAGGTCACTGCCCTTCTCCAGCCCCCGCGCCAGCCGCGCGGCGATGAGCGCCTGCTGCACGCCGAGCCGCCGGTACGCGGGCAGCACCGACGTGCCGAACAGCGAGGTGAGCCCGTCGCTCACCTCGCAGCTGCCGGCCCCCACCGCCACGCCGTCGAGCCACGCCACGTACGAGTCCGAGGCGGGGTTGCGCGCCGCCTTCAATCCCATCTCCAGGAAGATCGCCGGCATCGACTCGCCCTCCGGGACGAAGCCGCTGCCGGCGACCTCCACGAACCGGTGCACCGCCGCGTCGTCGGACGGATCCACCCGCTCGACGCGCAGCCCGGCGGGAGCGCCCCGGGAAAGCCGCGACAGGTCCTCCCCCACCTGCAACGGCCGGTACAGCACCGTCTCGAACTCGCGCAGCACGAAGCCCCGGTCCGCCAGCCCCTTCAGCAGGGGCTGGGGCGCGAAGGGGCTCAGCTCCGCCTTGGGCTCCACGCCACGCGACGCGAAGAAGTCCACCAGCGCGTCCAGCTCCGCGTCCGTGACGGCGCGCTCGAAGCCGTAGCCGCACGACTTGTTGATGTAGGACCCCACGCCGCCGAACGCCATCCAGCCGTCCGCGAGCGGCGCGGACGCCGTCGAAAGCGCCACCGCGGAGGTGGCCTGCTTGCGTTCGAACCGCCGGGCGATCTCCACCAGGTTCACGTCGCTCATCCGCCCCGTCTACACCACGACGGGCCACCGCGTCAGGGCGTCGCTGCGCTCACCCAGGCCCGTTTCCCTGGGGTGGCGGGGGCGAGGACAGCAGGCCGTCCAGCACGCCGTAGGCGTAGAGCGCCGCGAAGGCGTAGGCCCCCACGAGATAGGAGACGTTGAAGGCCCGGGCCGTGGGTGCGTCCTGGGCCGAGTAGCGGCCGTCCGGGCCGCGCAGGGACAGGGCCACGCCCAGGGAGACCGCGGACACGGCGAACGTCGTGCCCTGCCCTACCGCGAGCGCGGTGCCCTTGGAGCGCTGGCCGTGCACGAGGTGGCCCACGCCGAACGGCACCAGGTACCAGCCTCGCGAGGCCGGGCGGGATTCGACCAGGACGGGAGCGGTGATGGAGGTCGTGGGCCCGGGCAGGAGCACGGGCGGGCGGAGTCGGGCGGCGCGCTGGACGATGCGGTCATGGCGCTGCGCGCGCACCCGTTCGATGAAGGCGATGAAGTCCGGCGGATACACCAGGGGGTCCAGCTTCGCGTCGGGGTCGAGCGCGAGCCCCTCCACGGCCTCGTGCTCCGCGCGGGGCAGGTCCTCCTGGGCGTGGAGCGTCGCCGCGAGCAGCAGGTGGGCTTCCGCCTCCTCCTGGGGATGGGAGAGCCGAGGGGGCTGGAGCAGGGCCTCCAGCGCGGTCCGGGCGCGGGGCAGGTCGCCGGACTGATAGGCCTCGCGAGCGGGGCCCAGCGGAGAGGACGCCGCGAGCAACAGGGCGACGATGGCGGTCTTCATGGAGCGGCCCCCAGCACGATCGTGGTGTGGGTCCCCGCCACCGCGTCGAGCGATTGCCTCAGCACGTGGCCTCCCGGGTCGCGGACGGTCAGGAGGTGTACCCCGTGCGAGAGCTTCAATGGGTCGCGCAGCGGGGCCACGCCCACCTCCACGCCGTCGACGAAGACGCGGGACGCCGCGGGCGCGACGAGGGTGACCTCCGCGTCGCGCACCCGGAGGGAGACTTCACGCGAGACGGTTGCGCCGGCAGCCACTTCGAGCACTTCCTCGACGGGCTCGCACAGGGGGTTGGCGAAGCGGAGCCGGTGCGTGCCGGGAGACAGCCGCAGCTCGCGCAGCCGAGGGGTGTAGCCCCGGCTCTGGCCGTCCACGAACACCTCGGCCCAGGGGCGTGTCGCCACCGTGAGCGTCGCGAAGTCCCGGGCATCCGGTACACGGACGGGCAGCTCGTCGCCGGGGGGCTCCGGGGACACGGGCCGTTGCAGGGAGTCCTGGGCGGGGCGGGCCAGCGGCGCTGGCGCTGCCCGAGGAGACCTGCCCGGAGCCTCCGGACGCGCGCCCCGGACCGGCGTCCCGGAGGCCGCCTGAGGCAAGGGACGCGAAGGTCTTTGCGCTGAATCAAGGCGGGCGACGGCCACGGGCGCGGCGGAGGCCTCGCTTGTGGCGGGCAGGCCAGCGCCGGGCGGTGCCGAGGCGGCCGTTGTCGCAGTGGAGTCGTCACCGGGCGAGAGCGCGGCGGAGGCGGCATTTGTCGCAGTGGAGTCGTCACCGGGCGCGAGCGCGGCAAGGTCCTCCGACGTGGCAGGCGAGCCCGCAGCAGGAGCAACTGGCACGGCGGTCTGCACCGTTGCATCCGAATCCGTCGCGGGCGCGGACGCCTGCCCCGTGGCCACCGCCGGACTCCTGGCGCCACCCGCGCGCCATGCCCACGGCCCCAACCCGCCCGACACCGCCGCGAGCACCAGGACCGCCAGGAGCGCTCGCTTGTGCTCCGCCCACGAGCGCGGGAGCGCCTCCCACGCGCTCCGGGCGAGACCCTTCCTCATGGGCCGCGAGCGCAGGAGCGCCAGCACCTCGGGGGCCCCGGGCCGGAGCGCCAACGCGGCGTTGAGACACCGGGCAGCCCGGGCGCCCTGCCCCGCGGCGAGCAGCGCACGGCCTTCGCCCAACAGCCGCTGGAACCGGTCCTCGCGCCAGCGGGCCACGCAGGACTCCGGAGCCTGGAAGAAGGCACGCGACGCTTCGGCGGGAGCCCCGACCCACGGCCGCAGCACCGCCTCCAGCTCCTGCGCCAGCGCCCCACCCTCCACGGGCCTGTCACGCGCATCCCGGGCAAGACACCGCGCGACCAGCGCCGACAGGGGCTCAGGCGTGCCCGGCGCGGCCTCCACCAACGGCGGCGCATCGCGGGTCATCACCGAGACCGCCAGCCGGGCACTGCCCTCCCCTGCATGGGGCGTCGAACCGGTGCACAGCTCGAACAACACGACGCCCACCGCGTAGACGTCCGACGCCGGGGACCACTCCCCGGTATCCATGCGCTCCGGCGCCATGTACGGCAGCGAGCCGATGACGGCGCCAGTGCTCGTCAGCCGGGCCTGGTCCGCCAGCGCGGCGATGCCGAAGTCCGCGAGCTTCAGCGGCCCTCCACGCGCCACGAGCACGTTCTCCGGCTTGACGTCCCGGTGCACCACGCCGCGCGCATGCGCCGCGTCCAGCGCGCGGGCCAGCTCCCAGCCCAGCAGCGCGACGGCCTCCGGCGGCAATGGAGCCAGGCGCCGCGCCAGTTCGCGCAGGTTCTCGCCTTGCACCCATTCACAGACGAGGAACGGGCCGCGCACGGCGTCCTGGCCAAAGTCATGCACCGCCAGGACGTTGGGGTGCTGGAGCGAGGCCACCATCTCCGCCTCCTGGCGGAAGCGCTCGGTGAAGCGGGCGTCCAGGCCCGGGTGCAGCACCTTCACGGCCACGCGGCGGGACAGCTGGAGGTCGAGGGCGAGGAAGACCGTCGCCATCCCGCCCCGCCCCAACTCCTGCTCCAACTGGTAGCGGCCGGCCAACAGTTCGCCCGTCATCGCGCGCGCAGTCTAGGAAGCGGGATCCGCGCGATCAAACCCCCGGGCGCCCTCACTGCTGGCACACGCGGAGGGTGGAGCCGGGGAGCTGCACGCACGTGCCTGCCTGTCCCCCGGGACACTCCGCATCCGACCGGCAGGGTTGGTGACAAGTCTTCCCACGTCCCAGGTTTGCGCAGAAGCCGCAGCGGGCGCAGTCCATGGAGGTCTCGCAGGAGTCGCCCAGGTGCTCGGGGGGCAGGCCCTCGCAGGTCTCGACGCACAGGGACTCCGGAGCCGGTGAGCATTGGTAGCCCGTGGGGCAGCCCGGGTCGCAATCGCGTGTACAGCGTCCCTTCACGCAGTACGCGAACGTCGAACAGGCCAGGGGGTCGGAGCAGGGCTCGGTGAGGCGGGGGCCCGATTCGCATTCCCTGTAGACGTCGGAGCAGCGCTGCCCCTCGGGACACTCCCGGTCCGCGGCGCAGGAGCGCACGCAGGCGTCTCCCAAGCAGCCGGCGTCCAACTCCTCACGCACCTGGATGTCGAGCGGACACCCCGGGGCCACGAGCAGGACCCACAGCAGGACCGAGAGCGGGAAGCGCATGGGCTCAGGACTACATCAAGGAGTGAGATATACGCACGCGGTGGCGCTCGCCACGGCCGCTAATCCTCCTCCGTCTGAAGCCAGAACCATTCTTCATTGGAACGGAGCGCTCCGCCCAAGAACTCTGAAAAGGAGCCCGCGATCTGGCGGTTGTAGGCAGGGTCTGGAAACGCTTCGCGGTAGCCATCCCGGATGGAGTACCGGCCCTCCGCCTGCTGGTTCACGTCGACGAAGATGTAATTGGTATCCCGCACCTCGCAGACCGCGTACCAGGACGCGGGACCCGCCCTGTCTGTGTCCTCCTTGAGGAGGACGACACGAGCGCGGCGAATCTTCGCCAGCGGGTAGAAGAAGAACGCGGGGTCGACTCGGTCGAACAATTTCGCGCCATCGCAATGCAGGTAGAAGGCACGAAGGTCCGGGTCCAGGCGCCACCCGACTCTCTGCTCAAAGGCCTCGATCTCCGACGGAGTCGCGGGCGGGTTCGGGAAGTGGAGCCGTGAAACCTCGTCCAGAAGCGCCGACATGGCTTCGGAGCTACTCGCCATAGGGGTGATCCACTCCTACACGCGTCCACGGAGGCTGGTTCGCATAGCATTGGTTGTAGGGGCCCAGCAGATCCTCGTGAAGGTCCTGGGGAAACGGCAGCAGGTTGTCCCAATCGGTGGGGTTGCCGCCATGTTGAAGGTCGCGGATGTGATGGCCCTGGTAGGGCTTTCCGTCGGCTTCCGTCGGCCAGTCACCGAACCGCCGGGACCATTCCTCACGGAACCCCTTGCGCGCCTTGTTCCAGCGATTGCGAGCAGCTTCATTCTGGCGAGGCGTCAGTGCTCCGTAGTTGCAGCAACAATGCGCCATCCCAAACCGGCTGCCGGCCTGAATCAGCGTGCCCTGAAAATCCATCTTCACGTCCGCCAGCCACATGCATCCCTGGAGGACGTGGCCGCCTCCCGCGCATTTCTCCTGGCAATAGGTCATGAGCTGGGAGCTGCACTGCCACGGCCCATAGTAGATGACGGTGCGGAACTGCCCGCCTCCTGGCACGTTCATGAGCGGCCCACGCCACATCCGAACCGCACCAGCACTGGGTGCCACCGGTGCTTCGGCACAACTCACGGCCACGACGACAAGAGCTGCGAGCAATCGCCACAATAGGACACGCGCACGCAATCAGGCCTCTCAGTCCTCTTCCCCCAGGTATCGGAACACGGAGCGCACACCGATGCCCAGGGCCCGGGCCGCCTCCTTCTTGCTGCCTCCGCTGCGGGCAATGGCCTCGCGCACATAGCGCAGCACGAAGGCATCGCGAGCCTCATCCAGGGGCACCCGTGGTGCCGTGTCCGCGGCCAGGTCCAGGTCCTCGACGCCGATGAGCTCCCCCGACGCCAGGATGGCCGCGCGCCGCACGCGAGACACGAGCTCGCGGACGTTGCCCGGGAAGGGATGACCGCGCAGGGCCTCCGCCGCCTTCTGCGTGAAGCCCCGCGCACGCGCCCCCTCCTGCTTCAGGACATGGTGCGCGATGAGCAGCACGTCCTCACCGCGCTCCCGCAGCGCGGGCACCTCCAGGCGCACCTCGTCCAGCCGGAAGAGGAGGTCCTCCCGGAAGGCACCCCGAGCGACGAGCGCCTTCAACGGCTGATGCGTGGCGGCCACGACGCGCATGTCGACCCTGCGGGGACGATGCTCGCCCAGCCGCGTCACCTCGTGCTCCTGGACGACGCGCAGCAGGCGCGACTGGAGCGGCAGCGGCATGTCTCCAATCTCATCCAGGAACAGCGTGCCCCCATCCGCCGCCTCCACCAGCCCCGCGCGGTCGGAGGTCGCGCCGGAGAACGCCCCGCGAACGTGGCCGAACAGCTCACGCTCGATGAGGGACTCCGGAAGCGCCGCGCAGTTGATGGCCACCAGCCGGCCGCGCCGGCCGCTCCGCCGGTGAAGCGCGCGGGCCACCTCCTCCTTCCCCGTGCCCGTCTCTCCCTGGATGAGCACATGCAGGGACGTGGGCCCCAGGCGTTCCACCTGCCGGTAGAGGTTCCGCATGACCGGGGATTCACCGATGAGCCCTTCGAACGTGGCCGCGGCGATCCGCTGCGTGAGGCTGTCCACCTGGGCGCGCAGCTCCGTCAGCTCCCGCGACGTGGCCAGCAGCAGCGCCGCGAGCGACGACAGCGCCATGGCCTCCTCCAACTCGCGAGTCGAGAACGGAGGGCTGCCCAGGCGCCGTCCCAGGTACACCGCGCACAGGGGCGCGGAGCCCGCGCGAAGTGGCAGCACGAGCGCGGACGTCAGCCGCAACACCAGGACACTGGGAGCCCCCGCGAGCGCCGCATCCGCCGCGATGTCCGGCACCAGCACCGGAGCCCCCGAGCCCACGACTTGATCCACCAGACTGTCCACCACCACCGAAGCCGGCACGGAGCCGGTGGCCCCCAGCACCTGCCGCCGGTCCCCCTCCACCGACACGAGGAACCCCACGTCCGCGGAGGTGACGTCCGCGATGCCCCGCAGCGCCGCCTCCAGCAGCTCCGACGCAGGGCGCTGCACGAGCAGCCGCGAAGCGAAGTCCGTCAGCACGCCCAGCAGGCGGGACGGCGTCGAGGAAGGCTCAACCCGGACCGGCGCCTCCGAAACCATCAGCGTGAGCGAAGCCCTGCCCACGCTGAAGGACTCCCCCGGCTCCAGCGGCGCCAGCTCCACCCGCTTGCCACGAACCCGGACGTCACAGTCCGCGCTGGCGGCGGACACCGTCCACCCGCGCGCGTCACGGAACACCAGGGCGTGGCTGCCCTTCACCCCCGGTGCGGAGAGGACGACGTCGCACGCGGGCTCGGAGCCCACGGACACCACCGGCTTCTCCAGCGGGAAGGAACGGCCGTCCGGGAGGGTCAGGAAGAAGCGCACGGAGCGAAGGCCTCTCAGGAGGAACCACCATGGAGCGTCCGACGTCTTCCACCTCCATCCCATTCATGCCCTTGAAGGGCCACGCAAAGACTCCCTCCGAGGCATGTCCATCGCCCATGGGAGGGGGGCCAAAAGACCCCGCCCTCCCCCGTGGATCCTTGGACAACCGCACGCGTGGCATGCTGTCGCGGTCAGCGGGATGTGTCGCCTTGGCCACCCGCACTCGAGGTCCCATGTCCACGGCCATTCCTGTCCCGGCGGTTCCTCCGGTCCAAGTGGAGCTGCTCAGCGCACCCACGTTGAACTTCGCCATGGAGCAGAGCGGCGTTCCGCTCATCCGGGAGGCACTCATCCGGAATACAGGTGAGCGGGCACTGGGACCGACCACACTCGAGCTGCAGTTGCTGCCCGACCTGGGAGAGCCCCTTCAGCTCCCCGTGCCGCCACTGCCTCCGGGCGAGGAAGCCAACCTCGGGGTCATCGACCTGCGCCTGCCCGCCGGGCGCCTGCGCTCGGTCGTGGAGGCGGAGCGGGCCCAACTCCGATGGGCGCTTCGTGAGGACGCCACGCTCCTTCGCGAGGGAGCCCTGGATGTCGAAGTCCTCCCCTACAACCATTGGCCTGGAACGCGCGCCCCGCTGGGCCTGCTCGCCACCTTCGTCACGCCCAACCATCCCGTCATCCCCGAACTGCTCAAGGATGTGCGGAACCTGCTGGAGCAGGCCCTGGGCGACGGCGGCCTGAGCGGCTACCAGAAGCGCAATCCCAGCCATGCTCGGGCCATGGCCGCCGCGCTCTACGAAGCCGTGCAGGCCTTGAAACTCGGGTACGTGGAGCTCCCCGCCAGCTTCGAGTCTCATGGACAGAAGGTGCGGCTACCGGATCAGCTCCTCCAGGAACGCATGGGGTGCTGTCTGGACCTCACCCTCCTCTTCGCCTCCGCGTTGGAGGCCATGGGACTCCACCCCCTGCTCCTGCTCGTCCAGGGCCATGCGTTCCCCGCGGTGTGGCTGATCGACGAACGCTTCCCGGAAGGGCTCGTGGAGGACGCGGCCCGGCTGCGCAACCTCGTCGCACTGGGGCACCTGCTCCCCTTCGACTCCTCCACGGCGGTGGGCGCCGGGCGTCCCCCCTTCGAGCGGGCCATCAGCGAAGGGCTCAAGCACCTTTCGGAGGACAGCCGCTTCGTGGCCGCGCTCGACGTGAGCGTCCTCCGGTTCGATCGCTACCGCCCGCTTCCCCTTCGCGCCGTGGAGGCCCCACCCGCTGAGCAGGTGTCGAGCGAGCCTGCACACGCGCGCATCCGGACGATCCTCGAAAGCGCCGCGGCGGCGCCTCCACCCGTCGAACCGAAACCCCCGAGCGCCCAGGTCCTCACGCGCTTCAGCCGCTGGAAGGAGAAGCTGCTCGACCTGACGCTGCGCAACAAGCTGCTCAACTTCCGGCTCGACACGCGGAGCGCCCTGGAGCTCCACATGCCGGACCTCGGCGCGTTCGAGGACAGCCTGGCGGGAGGCGAGGCCTTCGAGATCATCCCCGCCCCGGACATGGACTCGCTCGATGCCCGTGAAGCGAAGCTCCTGAAGGCCCGGGGCACCGGGGAGGAGGTCGCCACCCGCCGTCGCGGCGACCTGGACAAGGGACTGATCCACTCCCCGCTCCGTGAAGCCGAGCTCTGGTCCCGCGCCAGGTACCTGGAGCGCACGGCACGCACGGACCTGGAGGAAGGCGGCGCCCAGACGCTCTACATCGCCATCGGACTCTTGCGGTGGTTCGACCCGGGCGATCCCTCGACGGCGCGGCTCGCCCCGCTGCTGCTCTACCCCGTCGCCTTCCGCCTGGACCGCGCCCGTGAGCGACTGCGCATCGAGCGGCTCCCCGAGGAGCCCCTGGGCAACGTCACCCTGGTGGAGAAGCTCAAGCGCGAGTTCGGCCTCGACGTCAGTGCATTGACTTCGCTCGAGCCCGACGAGAAGGGGGTGGACGTTCCCGCCATCCTCCGCGCCGTCCGCACCTCCATCCAGAAGCAGGCCGGCTGGGAGGTGCTGGAAGAGGCCCACGTGGGGCTCTTCACCTTCACCAAGTTCCTGATGTGGAAGGACCTGGAGGACAACGAAGAAGTCCTTCTCTCCAACCCGCTGGTCCGCCACATCGCCGCCGCCAGCACCTCCGCGCCACCCGCGAGCGGCACGGAGTTCCAACCGGAGCAACTGGACGCCGACGTCCCGGCCGGGGAGTTGCCCTGCGTCGTCAACGCGGACTCCACGCAGCTCGCCACCATCGCCTCCGCGCTCTCTGGACGCTCGTTCGTCATCCAGGGACCTCCGGGGACTGGCAAGTCACAGACCATCACCAACTTGATCGCCGCCGCGATTGCCCGGGGCAAGAGCGTGCTCTTCGTGTCGGAGAAGATGGCGGCGCTGGACGTCGTGTACCGGCGGCTCCGGGACGTGGGGCTCGAGGACTTCTGCCTGGAGCTTCACAGCCACAAGAGCAACAAGAAGGAAGTGCTCGCGTCCTTCGGCCGGGCCTGGGAGCGGACCCGGCAAACGCCCGTCCCACCCTGGAAGGCGCGTTCAGACGAACTCACCTCCCAGCGGGAGGCGCTCAACGCCTACGTCCGGGCACTCCATCGGCCCTGGCCCCTGGGGCTCAGCTTCTATGGCGCGACCGGCCGGCTCCTGTCCCTGGGGGATGCCCCGGACGTGCACCTGAGCCTTCCTTCCCCTGGAGACCTCACGGAAGCGCGCTTCCGCGAAGCCAGTCATGAAGTGGAAGGACTCGCCAGCACGCTCCGCGCCTTGAGGGCCCTGGGGCCGCATCCGTGGCAGTCGGTTCGCGGTGTCACGTGGACCCATGCCTTCGAGCAGCAGCTCCGAGACTCCCTGACCGAGACCCGCGCCGCGCTCGACGGCGTGGAGCAGACCGCCACCGCGCTCGCGGCCTCCACCGGCATCGACGTCCCCGGCTCGACGCAGGGTCTGCAGCCCCTGGTCGAGTTGGGGGAGGTCCTGGCCAGTGGGCCGGTGCCCTCCGTCGCGCTGCTGGATGATGCGTGGCCCGAGGTTTCGCGAAAGCTCCAGGAGCAGTCGCTCGCCCTGCGCGAGCAGTCCACTCGCGAAACCCAGCTGGCCTCGCGCTGGGGGACGGGGCTCCTCACCCTGGATCTGGCGGCCCTTCACGCCCGGTTCCAGAAGTGGGCCGGGGCATTCTTCCTCTTCGCCTTCTTCTTCCTGCGCGGCGCGCGGAAACAGCTCGCGTCACTTGCCTCCAAGGGACTGCCCTCCAACCGCGACATCGAGAAGGACCTCGCCACCGCGCGACAGGTGCTGGAGTGGAGACCGAAGCTCTCCGACCAGGCCAACGCGCTCGCGACGACGCTGCGGGGCGTGCCTTCGCGGGACCTGACACACGCCGAAGCGCTGGAGGGTCTCTCCATCCGCGCGTTGAGGGTTCGCGACCTTCGAGGAGTCCTGGGCGTCGCCAGGGTCCAGGTCCCCACGGACGCGGCCTCCCGCGAGCTGCTGGCGACCCAGACCCAGGCGCTGCGAAGTGCCATGGAGCGCCTCACGCGTGCCGAAGAGGCGCTGAGCGCCCTGGTGAAGACCCGCACCTGGGAGAGCACCGCCACACCACACCACCGCGCCTCCTTGCGCCGGCAGCTCGAAGCCTGGCAGTCAGGCCTCCGCTCCCTGAGGACGTGGTGCCTCCACCAGGCCCAGGCCGACAAGGTCCGCGCGCTGGGTTACGGACCGTTCGTGGACGCGGTGGAAGCCCAGGGCCTCACGGAAGAGCAGTTGGGCACGGCCTTCGAGCGCGCGGTCCTCACCGCGTGGACCCATGCCCTGAGGGACAGGGAGCCCGCGCTGCGTGACTTCGAGGCCCGTGCCCACTCCACCCGGGTGGAGCGCTTCCGTCAGCTCGACGGCGAGCACGTGGTCCTCTCCCGCCAGCAGGTGATCTCCACGCTGGAGCAGAAGTTGCCGTCCGGCGTCGCCTTCGCCGCGGAGAGCTCGGAGCCCGGCATCCTCTCGCGGGAGCTGCGCAAGAAGCGGGGACACATGCCGCTGCGCAAGCTGCTGACCTCCATTCCCAGCCTGTCCCGGCGGCTCAAGCCCTGCTTCCTCATGAGCCCGCTCTCCGTCGCCCAGTACCTGCCCGCGGAGGGCCGTCGCTTCGACCTGCTCGTCTTCGACGAGGCCTCGCAGATTGGCACCCACGACGCCATCGGCGCGATGGCCCGCGCGGACCAGGCCCTCATCGTCGGCGACTCCAAGCAGCTTCCGCCCACCACCTTCTTCACCCGGGGCGAGGACCCGGAGGCGATCCCGGACGAGAACGACGTCATCGAACTGGAGAGCATCCTGGAGGAGGCCCTGGCGAAGCAGTTCCCCCAGCAGATGCTGGGCTGGCACTACCGCAGCCGGCACGACAGCCTCATCGACTTCAGCAACCGGCAGTACTACGCGGGCCGCCTGCATGTGTTCCCCGCCGCGCGTGCTCGCGTGGAAGACCTGGGCGTCAAGTGGCGCCACGTTCCGGATGGGGTCTATCAGTCCAAGCTGAGCGGGAAGTCCGCCGCCATCAATCCCCGCGAAGCGGAGGTGCTGGTCGCGGATCTGGTGAAGGCCTTGCGCCGCCACGCACCGCACGAGCGGACGTTCGGCGTCGTCACCTTCAGCGCCGTCCAGCAGCAGGTCATCCTCGAGCTGCTCGAAGCCGAGCGGGCGCGCTTCCCGGAGGTCGAGGCGCATTTCGCCTCGTCCGAGCCCGTCTTCGTGAAGAACCTGGAGAACGTCCAGGGCGACGAGCGGGACGAGATCTTCTTCAGCATCTGCTACGCGAAGGACGCCGCGGGGAAGCTGCGCATGAGCTTCGGTCCGCTGAACCGTGCGGGCGGTGAGCGGCGCCTGAACGTCGCCGTGACCCGCGCGCGGTGCGCCCTGCGGGTCTACTCCACGCTGACGCATGATCAGATCGACCTCTCGCGGACCGCCTCGGTGGGCGTGCGCCATCTGCGGGACTTCCTCCGCCGGGCCGCTGAAGCGGACGCCCTCGCGGCAGCCGCGGCCGAGCGCGAGCCGACGGACGCGCTGGAGCAGCAGGTCGCGCAAGCACTGCGCGAAGCCGGATGCACGGTGCACACCGACGTGGGGAGCGGCGGCTACCGGGTGGGCCTGGCGGTCGTCCACCCCGAGCGCCCTGGCGAATACATCCTGGGCGTGGAGTGCGACGGCCCCCGCTACAACTCCGCGGCGAACGCACGGGACCGCGAGCGGCTGCGCTCCGAGGTATTGCAAGGCCTGGGCTGGCGGCTGCACCGCGTCTGGTCCCTGGGATGGGAGCAGGACCGGCCGGGACAGCTGGAGGCCTTGAAGGCAGCGGTCCAACGCGCACTGGAGGATGCGAAGCAGCCACGGCCCGCGCCCGCTCCGCCCCCGCTCGCCGCGGAACCGCCCCCGGTCCAGCCAGCCCACACCAGCGCCCCGGCCACGCCCCAGCCCGTGGTCGCCGGTCCCAGCGCGTCCGCCCAGGCCTACGTCCCGGCGACCCTGCGCGCCATGAAGGAGGGAGCGGACCTCTTCGCCACCGCGTCGGACGCGTCCCTGCGGGAGCACCTCCAGTCCGTCATCGATCAGGAGGCACCGCTCCACGAGGACCTGCTGGCCAGGCGCGTCCTGGATGCCTGGGGTCTGACCAAGCTGACGCCCCGCGTGCGCAAGAGGCTGGAGGAACAGCTCCAGGCGCTCGCGAAGCGCGGGACCGTGACGATCCAGGAGGAGTTCCTCTGGTCCACCAGCCGGGGGCCGGCGCGGTACTCAGGCTTTCGTGGCGCGCATCCCGAACGCGAGGCCGCACACCTTCCCCCGGAGGAGGTGGCCAACGCCGCGGCGGCCGTGCTCACCCAGGCCCTGTCGCTGGAACGCGAAGACCTGCTCCGCGAAACAGCCCGCTGCTTTGGCATCCAGCGGCTGACCCGGGCGGTCATCCCGGTCCTGGAAGCCGGACTGACGCTGCTCCTTCAGCGAGGGCACTGCCAGGCCGAAGGAGAGCGGATGGTGTGGAAGCAATGACTCCCGCGGGACTGCGGCCTCACTCCTTCGTGAGGTCGTAGACCTCCTGGATGCTGTGCAGCGTCTGGACGAAGTCCAGCTTCAGGTCCTGGAGGATGCCGTTGCGCAGGTCGAACACCCACGAGTGCACGATGGGGAAGCCCCGCGCCAGGTAGGACTTCTGCACGGCGGCCGTCTTGATGATGTTGATGCTCTGCTCCAGGACGTTGAGCTCCACCAGCCGCTCGTAGCGCTTCGTCTCGTCCGCGATGCCGTCCAGCTCCTGCTTGTGGAACCGGTACACGTCGCGGATGTTGCGCAGCCAGGGGTTGAGGATGCCCAGGTCCTTGGGCTGCATCGCCGCGCGCACGCCGCCGCAGCCGTAGTGGCCGCAGACGATGATGTGCTTCACGTCCAGCTGCCGGACGGCGTAGTTGATGACCGACATCACGTTCAGGTCGACGTTGTTGACCAGGTTCGCGACGTTGCGGTGCACGAACACGTCACCCGGCGCCAGCCCCATGATCTGGTTGGCGGGCACGCGGCTGTCCGAACAGCCGATGTAGAGGAAGTCCGGCTGCTGCGACACCGACAGCTTGGTGAAGTAGTCCGGATCCGAGCGGAGCTGTTCCTCCGCCCAGAGCTTGTTGTTCTCGAAGATCTTGTCGTAGGGCGTCACGGCCAGGACGGTCGCACGAGCAGGCCCCACCGTCGAGCGGTCACTTCCTCCAGTGTTCACGCGCGGCCACGAAGCATCCAGTCCCAGTACAGGCGCGGCAGTCCGTACTTCTTGAGCAGCCACAGGTCGCGGCGCTCCACGAAGGTGTTGATGAACGGAAGGCTCGGCGCGGGCCGGCCGTCGTAGTCGAACTCGGCGAGCAGCATCCGCCCATAGCCCGTCACCAGCGGACAGGACGCATAGCCGTCGTACCGCGCGGTGGGCTCCCGCCCCTCCATCACGGCCACCAGGTTCTCCACGAGCACCGGCGCCTCCGCCCGGACGGCGGCGCCCGTGCGCGACGTGGGCAGGTCGCTCGCGTCGCCAATGGCGAAGACGTTCGGATGGTCGGGGTGCTGGAGCGTGTGCTTGTGCGCCTTGACCCAGCCCGCGTTCGGGCCGTCCGGATGCGCCAGCGCGCTGCGCTTGATGAAGTCCGGCGCACTCTGCGGAGGCGTGACGTGCAGCAGGTCATACCCCACCGTCACCACCTCCCCGCGTCCGTCGCGCGTCACCGCGAAGAGCGCCTCACGGGTGTGCGCGCGCACCTCCACCAGGTCGTGGCCGAAGTGCGTCTCGATGCAGTAGCGCTCCACGACGCCCTCCAGCACGCGCGCGAAGGGCTGCACCGCGAAGAGCACCTTGCCCCCCGAGCCGAACACGACCCGCGACTTCTCCGCGAGCCCGCTCCGGCGCAGATGGTCCGCCACCAGGTACATGATCTTCTGCGGCGCCCCTGCGCACTTCACCGGCGTGGCCGGATGGGTGAACAGCGCCGTGCCGCCCTGGAACGCCCGCACCATCTCCCACGTCTTCGGCGCCAGCCGGAAGTCGTAGTTGCTGGACACGAACGGCGTCTTCAGCGCCTCGCGCAGGCCGCGCACCCGATCCCAGTCCAGCTGGATTCCCGGAGCGACCACCAGGAAGTCATAGGTCAGCCGCGCGCCTCCGCACGTGAGCACCTGCTGACGGACGGGGTCCACCTCCTCCGCCCGGTCCTGGATCCACCGCGTCCCCTCCGGGATGTAGTCCGCCTCCGGCCGCACGGTGCTCGCGATGTCCGCGGCGCCGGCGCCCACCAGCGTCCACAGCGGCTGGTAGAAGTGCTGCGCCGAGGGCTCGAGCACGGCGACACCCTGCACGCCCTTGCGCCGCAGCCGCGCCGCGACCGTGATGCCCGCGGTACCGCCGCCGATGATCAGCACCCGATGGTGCTCGGAGACGGACGAAGGCTTGCGGGATGGGGACGCCTCGAGGCGCGCGGACAAGTGAGCGGTCATGAGAGCACGCCGCGAGCCTGCCCACGACAACCCCACCGCGCCAGCTGCCCTGCGAGGCGAGTGCGCGTTGGCGAGACCACATCAAATATCGAAGGACGTCCCTTTCTCGGAGCCCGCGTTCCAGCGGACACTCCGTGCGATGCGCTGAATCCCCCGCTCCGCCGGCGGCCCCCGTGCAACGGAGATTCCGACATGCTCTTCCGCCAGCTCTTCGACTCCGAGTCCTCGACCTACACGTACCTCATCGGTGACGAGGCCACGCGTCAGGCCGCGCTCATCGATCCGGTGCTGGAGCAGGTGGACCGCGACCTGCGGCTCGTCAGCGAGCTGGGGCTCGTCCTCTCCCACGTCTTCGACACCCACGTGCACGCGGACCACGTCACCGCGTCCGGCACGCTGCGGGAGCGCACGCAGTGCCAGGTGGTGGCCGGGACAGGCGGGGCCCGGTGCGCCGACATCCAGGTGCGGCACGGAGATACGGTGCACGTCGGACGGTGCGCCTTCCAGGTGCTCGCCACGCCGGGCCACACGGACGACAGCGTGAGCTACCTGCTGGGCGACCGCGTGTTCACCGGGGACGCCCTGATGGTGCGGGGCAACGGCCGCACCGACTTCCAGAACGGGAGCGCGAGCCAGCTCTACGACTCCATCACCCGCGTCCTCTTCCAGCTCCCGGACGCGACGCTCGTCTACCCCGCGCACGACTACCACGGGAACACGGTGACGAGCATCGGCGAGGAGAAGCGCCACAACCCGCGGGTCGCGGGCAGGAGCCGCGAGGAGTTCATCGAGGTGATGGACAACCTCCACCTGCCCCACCCCAAGAAGATCGACCTGGCCGTCCCGGCCAACCGCGCCTGCGGACGGACTCAGGGTCCGGCGCCAGAAGCCTGACCTCAGGCCGGCTTCGCCAGCGCCGCGTCAATGGCCTGGACCAGGCGCGGATCCTCCGCTGTCACATCCGGAGCGAAGCGGCCCACGACGCGGCCATCCCGGCCGATGAGGAACTTCTCGAAGTTCCACTGCACCTCCGGCTTCGGGTTGGCTTTGATGCCGTAGCCCTTGAGGTTCGCGCGCATGGGCCCGTCGCCCGTGGCATCCGGGATGGCGCCCGTCAGCGCGTGGTAGAGCGGGTGCTTGTCCTTCCCCACCACGGAGATCTTCGAGTACAGCGGGAAGGTCACGTCGTACTTCAAGGTGCAGAACTGCTGGATCTCCGCCTCGCTGCCCGGCTCCTGCCCATTGAAGTTGTTCGCGGGGAAGCCCAGCACCTCCAGGCCCTGCCCCTGCCGGCTCGCGTAGAGCTTCTGCAGGCTTTCGTACTGGGGCGTCAGGCCGCACTTGGAGGCGACGTTCACCACCAGCAGGACCTTGCCCTTGTGCTGACCGAGCGTCCGGGGAGCGCCGTCGATGCCTTTGAGGGGGATGTCGTAGAGGTTCTGGCTCATGTTCACTCCTTCTGAGGGGGCGGCCACTCTAGCCCAGGCCCGCCAGGGGGGGGCCCCGGGCAGGTCCGGCAAAGTGCCAGCCCCGGTGTGGTGATTTGCGGCGGTCGCGGCGCGATGCAAGGCGCCGGCCCCTGGAGGGAACGGCTGGCCCGAGCCTTGCGTTGTGTGGACTCCCTCGCACTCCATGCACCGCCTCCTCGCCCCCCTCGTCCTCCTGCTCGTTGCCCTGGCCAGCGTGGCGGGCGGAGCCGTGTGGTTCATCCAGCGCGACCGGCAGGCGCTCGTGGAGCAGTTCGGGCGCGACCGGCAGGCCCAGTTGGAGGAGGCCGCCAGTGGCGTCGCCCGGTCGCTGGAGGACCTGGGGGACAACCTGCGCTTCGCGAGCGAGCTGCTCGCCCAGCCCGGCTCCGCCGGAGACCATCACAACGAGCTGCGTGCCCTGTTGGAGTCCGTGGGCCAGTACCGGGCCATCGCCGTGCTGGGCCCGGATGGCGAGGAGCGGCTCTTCCTGGTCGACCACAAGTCGCGCCACCTGCCGAGGGAGGCCGTCCACCCCCCGGCGATCGAGGACACCGCGCGGCAGGCGCTCACGGCCCCGGTGGGGCACGTCATCCCCTCGCCCCCCATCGAAGGCGCGTCCTCCGGGTGGATGCGCGTCTTCGCCATCCGCATCGACTCCGACACGCCCGGAGGCGGAGGCGTCGTCGCCATCCTCGTGGACACCGAACCCATCTTCGCGCCGCTGCGCATGGTGACGGTGGAGGAGAACACGCGGCTGCTCCTCCTGGGAGCCCACGGCACGCCCGCGCCCATGAGCGACCCGGCGCTCGCGTCCTGGCACCGGCGGCTGGGTGAACCCGAGGGGAAGCTCGTGCCGGGCCTGCGCACCCTGGTGGCGCGGATGCGCGCGGGCGCGTCCGGGTCGCTGCGGATCAACGAGGCGGAGGCCTCGCGCCTGGGCCTGGGGGCCGCGGACGCGGTGGCCACGTTCCGTCCCCTGCGCATGCGAGGCGAGGCCTCCTGGTCCGTGGCCACGCTCTCCTCCACCAGCGCCCTGCGCGCCCACGAGCGCACCCTGGTGCTGCGTCTGTCATTGGCCGCGCTCCTCGTGGCGGTGTTCCTGGTCGCGTTCGGGACCTACGTGGTGCTCGCCAACCGCCGGGAGGTGGCGCTCCAGGAGAGCCTTCGCCACGCCGCGAAGTTCGCGCACCTGCATGAGAAGACGCAGAAGATCCTCGACCACATCCCCACGGGCATCCTGGCCCTGGACCGCGAAGGCCGCATCAGCGCCGTGAACCAGGCCTTGCGCGCGCGCCTGCCAACCACCGCAGTGGGGAGCACCCTCCCGGAGGCCTTCCCCACCGCGCCCATGGCCGCGGTGCAGCGGCTGACGGCGATGGTGCTGGCCGCGCGGGACAAGGGCGCCGTGCACAGCCTGCACGGCGAACCGCTCAGCCTCTTCAACGACAAGGACCAGTTCAACGTCCACGCCGTCCCGCTGGAGCACGGCGACGGAGAGGCGAGCACACTGCTGGTGCTGGAGGACCTGAGCAACGTGCGCATGCTGGAGGACCAGCTCCTGCGCGCGGAGAAGCTGGCCACGGTGGGCGTGCTCGCCGCGGGCGTGGCCCATGAAATCGGCACGCCGCTGGGCATCATCCGGGGCCACGCCGAATACATGCTCCAGAAGGTGGGCGGCGTGGAGCACCCGCAGGGCCGGGGCCTCAACGCCATCGTCACGCAGATCGACCGGGTGAGCCGCATCATCCGCCAGCTCCTGGACCTGTCGCGCCTGCAACCCGCGCGGGCCGGCGTCGTCCCCCTGGCGCCGCTCGTGCGGGGCCTCCAGGAGCTGCTCGACGTGGAGGCAGAAAGGCGGCACGTCCACTTCGAGCTGGACGTGCCCGAGCGGCTGCCCAGCCTCGCGGCGGACGCGGATCAACTCCAGCAGGTGCTCCTCAACCTCGCCCTCAACGCTTGTGACGCCTGCAGCCCCGGAGGCCACGTGAGGCTGAGCGCCACGACGTGCATGGCGGGAGACACCCCGGCGGTGGAGATCCGCGTCCAGGACGATGGCCGGGGCATCGCGCCGGAGCACCTGCACCAGGTGTTCGACCCCTTCTTCACCACCAAGAAGCGGGGCCAGGGCACGGGCCTGGGACTCAGTGTGGTGGCGCAGATCGTCCGCAACCACGGTGGCCAGGTGGGGGTCGAAAGCGAGCCCGGCCGGGGCACCGTCTTCACGCTGCGGTGGCCGGTGGCCGCCGCGCCCGGCTGGGAGGAACGGCATGCCGTCTAGTGCGCGCATCCTCGTGGTGGATGACCACGAGGAGATGGGACAGATGTTGAAGGAGCCCCTCACGGACGCGGGCTACCGCGTGGACCTGTCCACGGGGGGCGCGGACGCCATCGCCCAGCTGAGGGCCCGCGTCTACGACGTCGTCCTGTGCGACCTGCGCATGGAAGAGGTGGACGGGCTGGACGTGCTCGCGGCGGCGCGCCGGCACGACCCGGAGCTCCCGGTGCTCCTCATGACGGCCTTCGGCGCGGTGGAGAGCGCCGTGGAGGCGATGAAGCGCGGCGCCTACCACTACCTCACCAAGCCCTTCCGCCTGGACGAGGTGCTGCTCCACGTCGGGCGCGCGCTGGAGTCCCGGCGCCTGAGGACCGAGCACCGCGACCTCAAGCGCCAGGTGGCCCAGCGCGGCGGCCTGGGCTCGCTCCTGGGACACAGCGTGCCCATGCGGACGCTCTACGAGCTCATCGACCGCGTGGCGGCCTCGGAGGCGCCGGTGCTCATCCGCGGCGAGAGCGGCAGCGGCAAGGAGCTGGTCGCCAGGGCGCTCCACTCCGAAGGGCCCCGGAGTCAGGCCCCCTTCGTGGCGGTCAACTGCACCGCCCTGCCCCACGCCCTGCTGGAGAGCGAGCTGTTCGGCCACATCAAGGGCGCCTTCAGCGGCGCCACCACCACGCGCCGGGGCCTCTTCGTGGAAGCGGACGGAGGCACGCTCTTCCTCGACGAAATCGGGGACATGCCCCCGGAGCTCCAGGCGAAGCTGCTGCGCGTCCTCCAGGACGGCGAGGTGCGCGCAGTGGGCGCGGATGGCTCGCGCCGCGTGGACGTGCGCATCCTGGCCGCCACGCATCAGGACCTGGACGCGCGGGTGAAGGAAGGCCGCTTCCGGGCGGACCTCTACTACCGGCTCAACGTCGTCTCACTCCGGGTGCCGCCGCTGCGCGAGCGCACGGAGGACATCCCGAACCTCGCGGAGCACTTCGTGGCGCAGGCCCGCGCCCGCAATCCGCGCTCCTCCGTCACCGCCCTGGCCCCGGAGGTCGTGGCCACGCTCGCGCGCATGCCCTGGCCCGGAAACGTGCGGGAGATGGAGAACCTGGTGGAGCGCCTGGTCGTCCTGGGAGCGCAGCCCACCGTGGACCTGGCCCAGCTGCGCCTGCACACCTCGGAGGCCGCGCCGGAGGTCCACCCGCTGGCCGCGGCCCACGGACAGGTGGTGCCGCTGAGACAGCTGGAGGGTGAATACATCGCGTGGGTGGTCGCCCGCTGTGGAGGCAACAAGACGCGCGCCGCGGAGCTGTTGGGGATTGATGTCTCCACCATCCACCGCAGGGAGAAGACCGACAGCGGCGTTTCGCAACGCTAGAACGACGCGCTTTGCGAGTCATCGCGCCACCGCGCGCGAGACTCCAGACGGAAGGACCGCGGCACAGCCCTTGCTCATGTATCAGGGCATGAACCGAACCCACCTGGTCCTCCTGCTGTCAGTGATTGGCCTCACCGGTTGCGCGAGGCGCGCGGCCAACACGAGCACCGCCGACGCGGCGACGCACCCGCCGGCCCCCACCGCCAGCGACCGTGGCAACGCGGCGCGGCCCACGCCCGACGACGCGGAGCAGGCGCTCGCGGCGCTCAACGCCGCGCCCATCTACTTCCCGCTCGACTCCTCCCTGCTCCCGTCGGAGGCCACCGACGAGCTGTCGCGCATCGCCCAGGCCCTGCGTCAGCGAAGCCTCGCGAAGGTGACGGTGGCGGGCCACACCTGCGAGCTGGGCACGACGGAATACAACATCGCGCTGGGCCAGCGCCGCGCCGCCAGCGTGCGCGCCTACCTGGTGAACCTGGGCGTCGAGCCCGGGCGCATCTCCGTCATCTCCTACGGAGAAGAGCGGCCCGCGGACGCGAACGCCCCGGAGAAGAACCGCCGCGCGGAGTTCTCCTTCCGCCTGGCCGAACAGGCCCGCGCCGGCGATCTGTAAGCCTTTTTCGAACCCTCACCGCGACCCCACTCACATGAGCTCCAGCGAAAACGCCCCCCTCCCGCCGTCTGTCATCCGTACCCTGCGCTGGCCCCTGGGTATCGCCGCCGTCGTGGCGCTCCTGGGCGGTTCGAGCTACTTCTTCCTGCGCACGCCGGAGCCGACGCCCGCCCCCACGCCGAC
>NZ_RAWR01000310.1:0-8983 GCF_003986945.1 Corallococcus sp. AB018
CCGCCACGCCGGGCGCCCCCGGGGCGATGATGCCATTCGACCCGCCCACGCCGGTTCCGGGCGTCGCGTCCCGGCGTCAGGCGGCCCCTCCGCCGCCGCCCCCGAATCCGGTCGTGCCGGACCTGGATGACCCGTTCGCGGACTTCATGATGGACGCGCCGGCGCCGAGCGCTCCGGTGGCCGCTCCCCGGCCGGCCGTGGCTCCTGCTCCTCCGGCGGCGGCTCCCCGCCCGGTGCCTCCGGGGGCCTTCGCGCCTCCCCGGGCCGCTCCTCCCGGGGCGCTCGCGGGTGCGGCCCGTCCGGCGGCCGTGGCTCCGAGCGGACCCGGAGCGTTCGCCGCGGAGGCCGCGCCTCTGGGGGGACCTCCGAGGCCAGCAGCGCCCAGGGGCCCGGTTCCTCCTGGGGCGGTGGCTCCTCCTCCCGGCGCCTCCCCGTCCGCCATTCCGGCGCGTGCCGCCATGCCTCCGGCGCCTGGCGCCTTCTCGGCCGGCGGACCGGCACCGTCGGGCGCTGCTCCCGCGCGTGCCCCCATGCCTTCGACGGGAGCCCCCGTCGCGCGCATGCCCCTGGCCTCGGTCCCTGTCGGGGCGGCACGTCCCGGGACCGCGCCCGTGGCCTCCGCGGGGCTGGCCGCCGCCGGTTCGACGGACCTCTCGCCGGATCCGCTCTTCGACTTCCCCATCGACGCTCCGGCGGTCCCGGACGCGGCGTCCCTGCGCCATGCCGCGAACGTCGCCCAGGCGCCCGCTCCGGGCGGCGCCACTGCGGTGGGGCCGGTGACGCCCTCGCCGGGCTTCGAGAGCGAGGATCCGTTCTCGTCCATCGACATGGCGGCTCCGTCCCCGGACCTGTCCGCCGCGCCCGAGGACGCCCCCGAGGACACGCACGTCGGTCCGGAGCCGATGGGCGACCTGTTCGACTTCTCCGGCGCGGGGGCCTCCGGCGAGGAGGGGGTGGCCGCCTCCGACACCGGCCGTGCCGCGCTGCTCGGGGATGTGCCCGCGGAAGCGGGCGCGGAGGAGCCCGGCGGCATCTCGCTGCTGAGCGACGTGCCGGCGTACGACGACGGCGACC
The DNA here is from genome assembly GCF_003986945.1 of Corallococcus sp. AB018. Taxonomy (NCBI): domain Bacteria; kingdom Pseudomonadati; phylum Myxococcota; class Myxococcia; order Myxococcales; family Myxococcaceae; genus Corallococcus; species Corallococcus sp. AB018. The sequence continues at coordinate 1,075 of NZ_RAWR01000310.1, forward strand.
CGTTCAAGATCACCACGCCCCGCCGCGAGGTGGTGGACCTGGCCAGCATGCGCGGGGGCCCGGCCGTCACGGTGGCCAAGCCCTCCGCCCGCATCGAGGACGTGGGCATGCCCCAGCGGCGGATGCCCGGCCGCGCGCGGAAGCTGACGGGGCTGGTCCTCAACCTCACCATCGCCACCGTGTTGGTGGTGGCCCTGGGCGCGCTGGGCACCATGTACCTGCGCGACGGCAAGGTGGACCCCTCCACGCTGTCCCCGGACCGCCTGCGCACGCTGGTGATGCCCGCGTCCCGTCCGTTCATCGCGAGCGACGTGTCCAACGGCCTCTACGAGACGCGCGACGGCCGCATGCTCTTCGTCGTGCGCGGAGAGGCGGAGAACCGCACTGGCGCCGCCGCGGCCGTGCGCGTGCGCGCCGCCCTCTTCGACGGCGACCAGCGGGTGCGCTCCACGGAGGGGCTCGCGGGCGCGCTGGCCACTCCGGAGGAGCTCCACTCCGTCACCACCCGCGAGGCCGCCACCGCGCTCCGCCAGCGCATGGACGCGGCGTCCCTCCCGGTGCCGCCGGGCGGCAAGGTGCCCTTCCTGGTGCTGTTCCAGGAGTTCCCCGCGGACCTCACCGGCCTCCGGCTGGAGGTGACGCTGGAGCCCATCCCCTCCGAACCCACCGCGGACCGCACGGGAGGCTGAAGCGTCATGTCCACGCTGGAGGAGGCCCGCGTGCTCGCGCGCAACCTGCACGCCCTGGGCGGAGGCGCCACCGTGCGCCGCAAGGCCGCCGCGCGCGAGCTGGCCCGGCGTGAGCCCTTCGACACGAACGAGCTCATCGGCCACCTGCTGTCGCTGTCCCGCGCCGGACAGGCCCCCGCCACCTGCGTGCTGTCGGACTTCCTGGCCGCGTTGGACCAGGAGGCCGAGCACATCCCCCACGTGGAGGCGCTCCGGCGCATGGCCCACGTGCAGTCACTGGAGGCGGTGGCGGACCTCTTCGCCCAAGGCCCCGCGCGCAAGGAACTGGACGCGGACGCCGCCGCCCGCGCGGACGCGCAGGCCGCCAGCCAGTCGCTGGGCCACCTGAAGCAGCAGGCCCGCCTCACGCGCGACCCGGACGTGCTGTCGCGCCTGGCCACCGTGAGCAACCCGGCCGTGCTGCGCAACGTGCTGATCAATCCGCGCCTCACCGAGGACCTGGTGGTGCGCATCGCGGCGCGCAGGCCCGCGCGTCCGGAGCCGCTCGTCGAAATCTGGAAGTCGCCGCGCTGGTCCGTGCGCCACAAGGTGCGCCGCGCGCTGGCCTTCAATCCGTACCTGCCGCCGGAAGTGGGCGCGAAGCTGGTGCCGCTGCTCTCCACCCTGGACCTGCGCGAGATGGTGGAGGACACGGGGCTGCTTCCCGCCCTGAGGCAGCAGGCCGCGCGCCTGCTGCTCGCTCCATCGCCCGGCAGCCCGCCCGGTCCGTTGGTGCTGCCAACCGGCGAGGAGTTCTAGGAGCGGCGGTCCTTGGAGGAGCCTTCGGTGTAGTCCGCGTCGGTGGTGCCCCGGCGCGAGTGGGGCAGGTGCTTCACGTCCACCAGGTCGTCGCCGCGCGACGCCTTGCGGAACGAGTAGACGAACTTGCCCACCGCGTTGCCCAACTGACCCATCCGGGCGGCCGAGAAGACCACCAACAGGATGAAGCCGAGGACGAGGAACTCTCCGGTGCCCAACATGCGTCGGACACTGCAATAAACCCACCCGCGAGGCAAGTCGCGCCAGCGTGTCCACCCCCGTATGCGCCCGCCACGTCGGCGCTGCGCGCGGGGGGCGTTTGAGCGCACACTGCGCGCCCATGCTCCTGCTCGCTCACCGTGGTGCCAGCGCCGACGCCCCCGAGAACACCCTGGAGGCCTTCGCGGAGGCCGTGCGCCAGGGCGCTGACGGCGTGGAGCTGGACGCCATGGTGTGCGGCTCCGGCGAGGTGGTGGTGTGTCACGACGAGCGCTTGGACCGCCTGGCGGGGCAGCCCTGGGAGGTCCGCTCCACGCCCTGGTGGAAGCTCTCCCGCGCGGACGTGGGCACGCCCCTGGGCTTCGCCCCCGCGCGCATCCCGCTGCTGGAGGAGGTGCTGGACGCGCTGCCGGAGCACTTCCTGGTCAACATCGAGCTGAAGTGCGACCGCTTCGACGACGGCGGCCTGGCGGCGGGCGTGGCGCGGCTTCTGCGCGAGCGCGACCTGGCGGGCCGCGTGGTGGTGTCCAGCTTCAACCCGCTGTGCCTCTTCCGGCTGGCGGCGGTGGCGCCCACGCTGCGCCGGGGCTTCCTCATCGACCCGGACAAGCCCTGGGCGCTGCAGGCGTACGCGCTGAGCCCGCTGGTGTCCTCGCACTCGGTGCACCCCTTCCACGAGGCGTGCACTCCGGAGCGCGTGGCGGCGTGGAATGACGCCGGTCTGCGCGTGGCGGCGTGGACGGTGGACGACCCCCGGCGCGCCCGCGAGCTGCGGGACCTGGGGGTGTCCTACCTCATCACCAACCGCCCGGGCCGCGTCCGCGAGGCCCTGCGCTGACTAGAAGTCCAGGCCCAGCGTGGTGTTGAAGGCGAGGACGGAGGGCAGGTCGCGGCTGCCGGCGCCCTCCTGGTCGAAGCTGCCCAGGTTGGTGAGCGAAATCTCCGCGCCCAGCTGCAGCACGCCGCCAATGAAGCGCGCGCCCGCGTAGAAGCGCGGGGTGAGGTTGTCGCCCGCGTTCACCCGCGAGTACGGCGCGGTGTTGGTCAGCGCGTCGCGCGAGTCGTTGCCCTTCGTCTCCGCCGGGTTGCGGCTCGGGTCGAAGTCCAGCGTGCGCGTGGTGGCGCTGACGAAGTTCAGGTCCAGGCCGCCGTAGGGCGTCACCGTCACCATGCCGCCCAGCGGGAACTGCTTGCCCACGCCGATGTCCAGGCCCGTGGTGGTCAGGTCCAGGTCTTGCGCGTTGAAGAGCTTCGTCACGTGCAGGCGCACGCCCACGTCCGGCAGGTACGTGAAGCCCTCGTTGACGGCCCACTTCAGCTCGCCCGTGGCCGTCACCATGCTGCTCTTCTCAATCCAGCCCACGCGCCCGCCCAGCTCCAGCGAGAAGGGCAGGCCCTTGCGCACGTGCAGGGACGGCACCAGCACGGAGCCCGGCTGCGCGCCTTCCGTGGGCAGCTGCACGTCCTCCGGGAGCGACACGACGGACAGCTCCGCGTTGAAGGCGAAGCCCGAGTGGCCCGTGGTGCGCGGGGGCATCAGGTTCGCGGACGTCATCACCGCGCCGAACGTGCGCGCGAAGGCACGGAAGTCCGCGCTGGCTTCGGCGAACTCCGTGTTGGTGATGACGAAAGTGGCGCCCCGGCGTTCGACGCCGAAACGGGAAATGACCAGGTCGTTGGCGTCCGCATGGGCCGCGGCCCCTGACAGCGCCGTCGCGAGCACCAGCCACCGACTGAACGTCCGCATGGGGGAATCACGCCTCCGGGACGCGTGCCGGCCAAGCGGGCGCCCACCTCCGGCGGACCCTAAATCGGCCCTCGGGGAAGCGTCAACAAAACGGGCGGCCCTCCTCCAGGGAAACGCTCCCGTTCGAAGGGGGACGTCCGCTGGAAGCGAGCCGCCCGGGTCAGGCGGTTTCCGGGTGCGTGCCCGGAAGGCCTACTGCTGGCGCGGCTTCACCGGCGTGGTGGCCGTGGCGGCGGGCGTCGCCACCTTCTGGGCCACCTCCGCCGGACGGCGGCGGATGACCAGCGTGCGGCGGCTGGCGAACTCGGTGCTCTCGCGGGCCACCACCAGCACGTTGTTGTTGCCCTCCTTGAGCGCGAAGTCCGCGGTGAACTTCAGCGTGTTGGGCTCGCCGCCCTTGGGGTCCACGGCCTTGAAGTAGACCTTCTGGTCGTTGACCAGCACGTAGACGTCCAGCAGGCCGTTGGGGTCCTTCACCGCGCCGGAGAGGGTGAACTTGTCGCCGTTCACCACCACGCCGCCGTGGGACGGATCCACGTCCAGCTTGATGTCCGGCGGCTGGTGCGTCGTGGTGAACGCCACCGTCTTGGGCGCCGCCGCCTTGCCGGTCTTCACTTCCTTCGCGTCCTGCGTGCGCACGAAGGCGAAGCGGTCCTTCTCCAGCGCGACCTTGTAGTAGCCCTTGGTGGTGGCCTCCAGGGCCAGCGTGGCGCCCTGCGGCAGCTTCGCCACCGGACGCGCGTCCGCGGTGGGCGAGGCGAACAGCTCCGCCTTGTCGTTGAGCTTCACCAGTCCCTTCTTCGCCTCCAGCGGGGCCACGGGGCCGTCCTTCACGGGCAGCTGGAGCTTCTCCAGGACGAACTCCTCCAGGGGCTCGTCGAGGATGGCCAGCTTCAGCGGGAAGGTGTCGCCCTTGAAGCCCTTCTTCAGGGACACCTGGAAGCGCGCCGTCTTCGTCTCACCGGGCTTGATCTCCCCCAGTTTGAAGCGGCCCTTCTCGATGAAGATGTTCGCGTCGCCGCCGTTCTTGATCTGCGCGAACGAGTCCAGCGCCGGGCCCACGCCCGTGTTGGTGACGTCCATCACCACCGTGACGTCCTCGCCGCGCTGCACGACGCCGTCGCCGTTGCACTCGGCGCAGTCATCCACCACCTGCCAGTTGAAGGCGAACGCGGGGCGGGGCAGCTCCACGAAGGACAGCTCCGACACCAGGGTGTCGCGCAGCGCGCCGTTGTCGTCGAACAGCTTCACCTTCACGTCGTCGCGGCGGCTGGTGAGGTCCTTGGGCAGGCGCACCTGCACCTTCCAGGACTTCTTCTCACCCGGGGCGATGGCGCCGAAGAGGAACTCGCGGCGGTCGAGGAACGCGTTGTCGCTCTCCGTCCAGCCACGCACGCGCTTGAGCGGCTCCGTGCCCTTGTTCTCCACGTTGATGACCATGTCCAGCTGCTCGCCGGCCAGAATCTTCGCTTCGGAGCCCGGGGAGAAGCTTGCGTCCAGCTGCACGTTCTTGGGCGTGGGACCGGGGCTCCAGTCCAGGCCGAGCGCGGCGATGGCGTTGTTGATGCGCTGCTCCTCCTCGTTGCGCTTCTGCTCCACGAACGTCTTGCCCTTGGCGAGTTGCTCGGAGCGCTTCACCGCCGGCACCTTCAGGACGAAGTCGCGGGCGAACTGGACCTCGAAGTCCTCCTTGATCTCCTCCTGGGACTCCGCGTCCAGCTGGTCGTCCAGGTCCTCGCCCTGACCGGCCACGTCCACGTCCAGGAGCGGATCATTCTGGCCGTGCTCCTTCTTGGTGTCCTTGGCGCCCGTGCCCGGCTTGGCGGCGACCTTCTCCTTGGGCTCTTCCTTCTTGGCGGCGGCCTGGGCGGCCTTCTCGTCTACCTTCAGGTACTTGAGGCTGGTGCCCGGCTTCTCGCGGTCCAGCACCTCTTCGCGCTTCTTGGCGACGGTGGAGGACTCCGGGTTGCCGAAGTGCTGATCCAGGTCCGCCTCGCCCATGGACTTGCGGGGCGCGAACACGTCCACCCGGTCCGCGGTGACGCGCGTGGGCACCAGCTGGATGTCCGGCACGATGCCCACTTCCTGGATGGAGACGTCACCCGGGGTGAGGTACTTGGCGATGGTCAGCTTGAGCGCGCTGTCGTCCGGGAAGTCGTAGAGCACCTGCACGCTGCCCTTGCCGAACGTCTGGCGCCCGATGATGACCGCGCGGTCCAGGTTCTTGAGCGCGCCCGCCACGATTTCAGACGCGGAGGCGCTGCCCGCGTTCACCAGCACCGCGATGGGGTAGGACTCCTCGCCGTCCGTCATGCGCGCGCGCTTCTCCTCGCGCAGCTTGTCGCTGAAGCCCACCGTCGCGACGATGGTGCCCTTGGACAGGAACGTGTCCGACACCTGGATGGCCTGCTCCAGCAGACCGCCCGGGTTGCCGCGCAGGTCGAGCACGAGGCCCTTGAAGCCGCCCTTGGCCTCCGCCTGCTTACGGATGTCCGTCAGCGCGGCCTCCAGGTCGCGCGTGGTGTTGCCCTGGAAGTTCTTCAGGCGCACGTAGCCCACGCCGCCCGCGAGCAGCTTGTGCTGCACGGACTCAATCGAAATCATGGCGCGCGCCACCGTCATGTTGCGCGGCTTGTCCCAGCCGTCGCGCTCCACGGTGATGGTGATGCGGCTGTCCACCGGACCGCGCAGCTTGGACACGGCCTCGTTGAGGTCCATGTTGACGGTGGACTCCTCACCAATCTTCTTGATGCGGTCGTCCTTCTGGATGCCGGCGCGAGACGCGGGCGTCTTGGGCAGCACCTTCACCACGGTGAGGTTGCCCTCCTTCATCTGGATGACGAAGCCCAGGCCGCCGAACTCACCCTTGGTGGACAGCTTCATCTCCCGGTACAGCTCCGGGCGCAGCAGCACCGAGTGCGGATCCAACGTGGAGAGCATGCCGTTGACGGCCGCGTACTCGATGTCGCGCGTCTCCTCGATGGGGCGCATGTTCTTCGACAGGAAGTCGAACACGTCCTTCAGCGCGAAGGACATCTTCCACAGGGAGTCGACGTGGGAGATGTCGAACTCCTTCTGCTTGCCGTTGACGTTGACGTTGAGCTTGCCCGTCTCCGGGGTGCCGTCCACGAGCACGTCCGGGACGCTCTTCTCCACGTACTCCAGGGAGGCGATCATCATCTCCTTGGGCTTCACCCGCTTGGGGTCGACGTAGTTCTCCTTCACGTAGAGGATGACCTTCGTGAGGACGCGGAGGCTGTTGAGGTCGTGCGGGGCCTTCTCGGCCTTGCTGGCGGAAGGCAGCGCGCCGTCCCAGGAGTCCTGCCCCGCCTCCGCCGCTCCCACGGTGAGCGGGAGGGGAGCACGGTCACTGCCTGCGAATGCCCAGGCCCCCAACAGAACGGCGACGGCGGTGATGCGGCGGAAGATACGCGGCATGCGGTTCATCCCAGCTGGGGCGCGAGAGGCGCCCCGGGTGATGCGTGAAAAGCCCTGTGAATCCGAACGGTTCGACGTAAGCCAAGGAACCAGCCAGCGGCCGGGCAAGCCTAATCACGGCTTCCAGGTGCTTCAAGGCGTGGCGTTGTCACTAGCGACCGAGAACGTCTGCCGCAGGCAATGCGTTCCCGATCGGCCCTGACGTACGGACACCCGGCCTCCCCGTTTATTTCGCGTCCGCCCGGGCATCCGGTGGCGGGGGCAGGTCCCCGGCCTCCCGCAGGGCCCGGTAGAGGAGGGTGCCCCCGACGATGGCTACCGGGAGGAAGAAGGTATTGAGGATGGGCACCCACAGGAGCAGGTAGACGCCCGCCCCGAAGCCCAGGCAGAGGGCCCGGCGCTCGCGCAGCATGCGGCGCACCTGGGCGAAGGGGTACAGGTGGCGGGTCATGGGCGCGGCCAGGTGCTCCGCCGCCATCCAGAGCATGGTCCACAGGCTGGCCAGCACGGTGAACGCCACGCTGCCCAGGCCCGGCAGGAGGTTCAGCGGCAGGAGCACCGCCAGCCCCAGGAAGAGCAGCGCCATGCGGGCGAGCGTGTGCAACAGCCCTGTCGTCATGCTCCGCACGAAGGAGGCGGGTGAGAGCACCGCGTCCGCTCCCGCACACTCGGCTTCCGTGGCCTCCGACACCGGGTCCTGCAGCGGGGTGAGGAGCAGCGGAGGCGCCACGTTGGCGCCCACCACCCATGCGACCAGGGAGCCCAGCACGAGCGCGGTGTACCAGCCGGCCTGTCCGTACCAGGACCCGGGCCGGGCCCACACGGACTCCAGGAGGCCGGGAGCATACCGGTAGAGCAGGACGGCCAGGCCCACCAGGGTGATGGCGGTGAGGACGGCGCACAGGCTGGAGAGGAGAAAGAGGCGGCGCGAGCGGAAGATGAGGCCGAAGGCGCGGCCGAGCACTCCCACGCCCTGGAGGAAATCCGACAGACGGGGCCGGGGGGACAGGGTAGGGAC